>NZ_LDRU01000054.1 GCF_001476285.1 Microbacterium testaceum
CGTGAGGCAGTTCACTTCTAGATTTTGTCACTCGAACCTTGTGGATCTCACAGTGGGACCTATCTAAGAGATCAACGTCGTGAGAACCGGTCGAGGACCAGAACCAAAACTCTACACCATGTGGTGGGGGGTTTTGGGTTGTTCTCCGCTTGAGAGGACGCGGGGCCTTTCGGCCGCTCCGCTCTCCCCTGTGGGGCGAACAAGTAATAAGTTACGCGGATCCCGCGCACGCGTCCAATCCACACCACCGCCCGGGCGTGTCGCACCCCCGAAACCGCGGAAATCCGCGGTTTTCGCGAGTTCGGGCCGCACAGCCCGAGCTGTGGCCCCGGAGGGTCAGATAAGCGACGGGATCGATGCCAGCGAGGCCGTGGCATCCGTGTGTCCGCCGGTGAACTCGATGCCACCGAAGAACATGGCACCGATGACCAGAGCGAAGACGAACGCGATGGACAGGAACAGCACGGCCGAACCGGCGAGGGCGATCAGGAGCGGGAGTCGATTTGCCATGCGACGATCCTGCCCCGACGTCCACGGGGATCTCCAGGGGTTGCGCAGGAACGACGGAAGGCCGGCACCCCGAGGGGTACCGGCCTTCGATGAGGAACCGATCAGCGACCGGAGAGCTTCTCGCGAAGCGCAGCCAGCGACTCGTCGTCGGCGAGGGTGCCCTGAGCGGGCGACTCCGACGAGAACGAGCCACCGAACGAACCGGTGTCGGTGGGGTTCGCAGCCTCGGCCTCAAGGGCCTTGGCGACGGCAGCCTTGTGGGCCTCCCAGCGACCCTGGGCCGCGGCGTACTCCTGCTCCCACTGCTCGCGCTGAGCGTCGAAGCCCTCGAGCCAGGCACCCGACTCGGGGTCGAAGCCCTCGGGGTACTTGTACTCGCCACGCTCGTCGTATTCGGTTGCCATGCCGTACAGCGCCGGGTCGAACTCGGTGCCGTTGGGGTCGACGGACTCGTTGGCCTGCTTCAGCGACAGCGAGATGCGACGACGCTCGAGGTCGATGTCGATGATCTTGACGAAGACCTCTTCGCCGACCGACACGACCTGCTCGGCGAGCTCGACGTGCTTGCCGGACAGCTCGGAGATGTGCACGAGGCCCTCGATGCCATCCGCCACGCGGACGAAGGCACCGAACGGAACGAGCTTGGTGACCTTGCCCGGAGCGATCTGACCGATCGCGTGGGTACGGGCGAACACCTGCCACGGGTCTTCCTGGGTGGCCTTGAGCGAGAGCGACACGCGCTCACGGTCGAGGTCGACCTCGAGGATCTCGACGGTGACCTCCTGGCCCACCTCGACGACCTCGGAGGCGTGCTCGATGTGCTTCCAGGAGAGCTCGGAGACGTGCACGAGACCGTCCACGCCGCCCAGGTCGACGAACGCACCGAAGTTGACGATCGACGAGACCGTGCCCTTGCGGACCTGGCCCTTGTGGAGGTTGTTGAGGAACGTGGTACGCGACTCGGACTGCGTCTGCTCGAGCAGGGCGCGGCGCGACAGAACGACGTTGTTGCGGTTCTTGTCGAGCTCGAGGATCTTCGCCTCGATCTCCTGGCCGAGGTACGGCGTGAGGTCGCGGACCCGGCGCAGCTCGATGAGCGAGGCCGGGAGGAAGCCGCGGAGGCCGATGTCGACGATGAGGCCACCCTTGACGACCTCGATCACGGAGCCGGTGACGACACCGTCGTTCTCCTTGATCTTCTCGACGTCGCCCCACGCGCGCTCGTACTGCGCACGCTTCTTGGACAGGATGAGGCGACCTTCCTTGTCCTCCTTCTGGAGAACGAGGGCCTCGACGTGATCGCCGACGTTGACGACCTCGTTGGGGTCGACGTCGTGCTTGATCGAAAGCTCGCGGGAGGGGATGACACCCTCGGTCTTGTAACCGACGTCGAGGAGGACCTCGTCGCGGTCGATCTTCACCACGGTGCCCTCGATGAGGTCGCCGTCGTTGAAGAACTTGAGGGTCTTCTCGACCGCGGCCAAGAAGTCTTCGGCGGAGCCGATGTCGTTGATCGCGACCTGCTTGGTAGCCGGGGCGGTCGTTGCGGTAGTCATGTAGTGGGTTGTCCTAGTTGGGTTTGGTGTCGGGCTTCGGCTCCTGCGGCACGGCCCCGGATGAGGTCGAACCGGCCGGGCACCACTCGCCGGAGGGCGAACGAGAACCACGAGCCGAAGCGAAGCGGATTGTTTCGTGCGATGCCACCCGCTCACACCCGCGGTGCGGGGTAGCCAGACGAGTGACACTCAAGCCTAACGCATCCGCGACCCCGGATATCGACGAGACCGCGGTCCGCGGGACGCTCGGTCGGGCCGATAGGGCCTCTCGAACAGGGTCCGTCGGGGTGTTCTCGCCCAGCTTGCGTCCAGACTGCCGTGCCAGGCTCCCCGTTCCGTGCCCGTCGATCACGGGCAGGACGTGCTGTTTTCCACCGTCCTCGCGATACGAAACCGGTTTTATGAGTTCTGATTCGACGCCCACACACAACCGCCGCGCCCGCCGACTGGCGGCCCGCCGCTCCACTCGCCGCCCCGCGATCACCGCAGGGGTCGTGGCTCTGGGACTCGCGGCGACGGTGACCCTCACCGGGACCGCTCCCCTCGCTCAGGCCAACGCGGGATCCTCGCTCCTCTCGGCCTCGAGCATGCAGCTCGCCTCCTACAGCGCCCCTGTCGCGCCCGGCACGACGTCGGACCCCGACCGGGCAGACGCCCGAGCCGCCGAGCAGACCGCGGCAGCCTCGCTGCAAGCCGCGACGACGGTCCAGAACGACATCGCGGCATCCGGACTGGACATCGGCCAGCCTGCCACCGTCGACACCACCGCACTCCAGGCGGCCGCGGATCACCTGACCGCGGCGCAGGTGCTGCCGTCGACCTTCCTCCCCGGCGTGACCGGCGACGTGAAAACTGAGGCGACGGCCGTCGACCAGCGCGTCAGCGCTCTTCGCGGCAGCCTGGACGCGGCGATCGCGAAGAAGCAGGAGGAAGAGGCTGCGGAGAAGGCGCGCCAGGAGGCCGAGGCGGCAGCGGCCGCCCAGGCGAAGGCCGACGCGGAGGCGGCCGCGAACACTTCGTCGGGCAGTTCTTCCGGCGGCGGCGACTGGACGCCCGCACCGTCGTCGGGCGGCGGCTCGGGAGACAACAGCCCGGCGGGAGCGCAGGCCACCGCGCGCGGCATGCTGTCCGGCTACGGATGGGGCGATGACCAGTTCTCGTGCCTCGTCTCGCTCTGGAACCGCGAGTCGGGATGGAACTACCAGGCCTACAACGCCGGAAGCGGTGCCTATGGCATCCCGCAGGCTCTTCCCGGAAGCAAGATGAGCTCTGCCGGTGCCGACTGGCAGACCAACGCCGGCACCCAGATCGCCTGGGGTCTCGGGTACATCTCGGGTCGATACGGCAGCCCGTGCGGCGCGTGGGACCACTCACAGTCGACCGGTTGGTACTGAGCCTCAGCTCCACCGCACCATCGAGCGCGCCGCGCCGGAGAACGCTCCGGCGCGGCGCGCTTCGCTGATCACGGGGTCCCTCGTCGTGAGTCCGACCTCGTGCAGGGTCGCCGGGCCGATGCGGCGCTGCCACTCCTGAGCGAAGCGGTGGGCGACCTCACGCCGGCGACCGACATCCGCCGGCACCGCGAGGAATCGACGCGGACGAAGCCCACCCGTGAGTCCGAGCACAGCGCGAACCGGAGCCGACCGACCACCGCGATCGATCTCGAGAACGAACCGCGGCGCGCGCACGGGCGCGCACAGCTCGATCAGCGCTTGTCCGAATGCGGCGCGATCGGCAGGATCCGCGTGAGGGATGGACACGTCGAAACGCTGAACGACGGCGAGGGGATGGGAGGGGACGACCAGGGGCGCGCCCTCCCCCACAGCGACGCGACCGGCGTCGCCGAGCGCCGCCCACAGCACCTCGGCCATGCGCTGCACTGTCGCGGCGGGGTCGTGAACGCGACGTCGCCCCTGGCTCCAGGCGCCGCCCAGGGGTAGCGCCGCGAGACCACCGGCCAGAAGCGCGGCGCCCGCGAACGGCGGCGCCGCATCGGGGACGAGTGCAATGGCCCCGGACACCGCGACGCCCGTCGCGCCGACCGTGCCGAGGAACGCCGTGGCTACGGTTCGCGTGGCCGACACCGAGGTCGGGAACAGCGCGAAGCCTGGTCGGTGCTCGACGACGAACGTCTCTTCTTCGATGTCGTCATAGGGGTCGCCGATCCGCCAGAGGTCGCGGGTCTCGGCGCGCGACGGGATCGAGCGAAGGCTGCCGATCGCCGCCGGGGAGGCTCCCTGGACCTTCGCCAGGACGTCGGTCAAGGCTCGTCGTCGAGCGTGGTCGAGAGCACCGCTCAGGCCACAGACCACCCGCGCCGGGTCATCGACATCGACCCCCCAGAGCCTCGCGTGCTTGCGGCGGAGGCGGGTGGCATCCGGTTGCGCCTCGACAGACAGATGGGTCGGGATGAGCGCGGTCACCGTCCAGTTGTGCGCGGTCTTCTCAGCCCACGACGGGTCAAGGCGCAGAGTGCGGCCCCGCAGCTGCTGCATCGCCGCGTCGCCGGCCGCGGCGGTGAGGTCGACGAGGGTGTTCACGCGGGGGCAGTCCCAGCCCTCGCCGAACAGCCCGCGCGTCCCGACGACGACCTGAAGCCTTCCCGCGGACAACAGCCGGGCGGCGGCGCTGACGATGCCCGCCCCGGCGATGCCGCGCACCTCGAGCACGGACGGATCGTCGTCCACGGGGACCGCCGTCACCTCGACGCCGAACTGGGAGACGAGAGCGGGCAGGACAGCGGGCGCGTGACGGCGCGAGAGGCGCACGGTGGACGAGGTCACGAGCATCGCCGGAAGCGCTGCGGTGGCGGCATCGGCCGCCAGCACCGAGAAGGTCCGCACGGCTCCCGCGGCGCCGAGCAGGCCGCCGTGCACGTTGCCGTGTCGCGCGAAGTCCGTCACGACGAGAGCGCAGAGACGCTCGCCCATGACGGCATGCTCGGCGGCGATGATGTCGCATGCCCCCTGGTCCTTGGCGAGTGACGACGTCAGAACCGAATCGATGGGATCGCGCGTGCGACGCACGCCCTTGTCGGTGAGGGCGTACCCGAAGTCGGCGAGGAGCGCACGCAGACGCTGCCATTCCTGCGCGCGAGCGGGGTCGGGAAGCACCTGGTCGAGGGCGAAACGGCCGAGGAGGCGCAGCGTCTCATCGGTGGTCGGCGGGCGACGCGCGAACTCCGGCAGGTGCGCCGTCACCGGGTCGTCCGGGGCGACGAGGAAGAGCATCGCGGCGGCCGCCTCGGCGCCCGCGAAATCAGCGACGAACGCCGCGGCGAGCCCGCCGTCGATGTCGTCGACGCGCGCGCCGTCGACCGCCGGTTGCAGGATGCCGAGCAGACTCGCGCGTCCGGAACCGACGGCGAAGCTCGTGCGCAGGGCGACCCCGAGAGCCTCGGCGTGGGCGCTCAAGAACAGCCGCTCCTCGGCGGTGGGCTCGACGACATGGACGAGCTCGCGGTACGGGGCGAGGTCGCCCTCGCGAACCACCGCCGGCACGGGCACCTCGAGATCGACCTCGCCGAGCAGCGAGATGTAGTTGTCGTACTCGTCGGCGTCGTCGGGAGTCGGCAGAGTCGCGGTGAGACCGATCACCAGCGGTTCGCGGCCGGCGGCCCGGAGCCGCGCGATCAGGGCCGCGACGACGAGCGCCCAGTGGTCGAGGAGATGGTGGCACTCGTCGAGCACGATCGTCTCAACCCCGCCCGCCACGAGGCGATCGATGAGGTCGCGCGCGTTGGGATGGAGCGCGGCGGTGAGGACGGTGGCATCCTGTCGCGACAGCGTCCGGCGGACCGCCCGGGCACGGGCGCGGATACCTCGCCGGTACGCGGCGGGATTGCTCTCGGCCAGCGCGTCGAGCCAGACGATCGCGGCGTCGGGCGACCGGTCGTCGGCCTCGAGCTCCTCGAGCCACCTGCCCCGCGCAAGACCCGCGAACGGCGAGGCGGAGTCGAGCACGCTGATCGACTGGTAGGTCAGCGCGGTGAGGTCGGCCGGAGCGGTCGGATCGCCCGAGACCGCCGCGTCGTCGTGCGCGAGAGCTCGCGCCGCGGTGACCCATTGGTCTCTGATCGCGAGCGTCGGCGCGAAGACCACCGTCTTCTTGCCCCGACGAGCGGCCAGCAACAGCCCCACGAGGGTCTTGCCGGACCCGGGCGGTGCGACGAGGTGCAGCGGCTCCCCCGCGTCGACGTCGACCCGCCGCAACGCCGCCGCCTGGTAGGCACGAAGCGTTCCGTCGAAGGTCCACCCCGCGAGCGGGCGTGCAGGGTCGGGGCGCACCCGGACAGTCTAAAGAGGACGACCGCTCCGTCAGGCGCCGTTGCGGCGAGCGATGATCCCCGCGAGGAGAGCATGCGACAGCGGCGCGAGAGAGGCGATAACGAGGATCGTGCCCCAGAAGCCCTGGTCGGACTGCAGCAGGATGCCGCCGATCAAGAGCCCGGTGAACAGGACCGCGGAGACGACGCGGCGGATCATCCGCTCGAGATCGCGC
The DNA here is from genome assembly GCF_001476285.1 of Microbacterium testaceum. Classification (GTDB taxonomy): domain Bacteria; phylum Actinomycetota; class Actinomycetes; order Actinomycetales; family Microbacteriaceae; genus Microbacterium; species Microbacterium testaceum_B. The sequence continues at coordinate 6,567 of NZ_LDRU01000054.1, forward strand.
AACCGGCGCTCGATGCGCGGTGTCTGCACCGAGACGGCCCCCTCTTCGAACCGCGAGATCAACGTGTCGAGACGGCGCGGGAGGCGCGCCGTCACGGCGGCTACCGCTCCGACCTCGCGCACGAGCGCTTGGGCGGTGTTGCCGCTCTCTTCACGGATGAGGCGTTGCGCGTAGGGCTCGACGGCATCCCAGATGTTGAAAGCAGGGTCGAGAGCGCTGCACATGCCGCTCGTGAGCGACATCGCGCGGACGATCAAGAGGAAGTTCTCGGGCAGCTGGAACGGGAGCGTGCGCACCACGTCGCCGAACTCGACGGCGAAAGCGCGGAACTCCCGCGGGTCGACCTCTTGCAGCTCGGCGAAGCCCATGCCGCCGAAGCGGGAGAACAGCTGGGTCATCGCCCGCTCGAGCTGCACGGTGTCGGCGGAGGGAAGGAGGACGCCGATGTCACGGATGCCGTCGACCAGGCCCTTGCCGTCGCGCGAGGCCGCGGCGATCAGGACGCGCCGGAGACCGCGCCGGAGTCCGGGCGGGACCTCGCCCATCATGCCGAAGTCGATGAACGTGAATCGCCACGCCGGGGCGCCGGGGGCCGCATCGGAGTCCGGAGTCGACAGCGGGGTCACGAACACGTTGCCGGGATGCGGGTCGGCGTGGAAGAACCCGTCTTCGAAGAGCTGGTCGAACATCACCGACGCGAAGCGTGCGGCCACTTCCGAGGGGTCGATGCCGGCGGCACGGAGCGCCTCGACGTCGTTGATCTTGATCGCCGAGACGTCCTCGAGGGTCAGCACGCGTCGTGTCGTGCGTTCCCACGCCACGACGGGAACGGCGACGCCGGGGTTCCGAGCGAAATCGGCGGCGAAACGCTCGGAGTTCGCCGCCTCGTGGAGGTAGTCGATCTCTTCGAGGCTCGTGACCGCGAACTCCTCGACGAGGGCCGGCATGTCGACGCGATCCGACACGATCGAGACCTTGCTGAGCCACCGCCCGACCTTGCGGAGGGCGCGGAGGTCGACGTCGACGATGCGGTCGATCCCGGGGCGCTGGACCTTGACGACGACGTCGCGGAGCCCGCTCTCGTCCGCCATCGCGTCGGTGAGCGTCGCCCGGTGCGCCTGCCCGAGCGATGCAGCCGCGAGCGGACGCTCATCGACGAAGGCGAAGGCGCGGGTCAGTGGCATCCCGAGCTCTTCTTCGATGCGCTCGCGCATCTCGGCGAACGGCACGGCGGGCACCTCGTCCTGCAGGCCCTCGAGTTCTTTCGTGATGATCGGCGGGAGCACGTCGAGGCGCGACGACATGAACTGCCCGACCTTGATCATCAGTCCGCCGAGATCGACGGCGAGGACGTGGAAGCGCTGGGCGATCCGCAGGAGCCGCCGGGTCCGGCCCCGGGCGGAGATCCACCCGAGGCCGAAACGCGGAAGGAACAGCTCGTACCACCACGCCTGCACGAGGTAGCGTGCGGCGAAGCGCGTGATGCGCCGGTAGCGCGCGCGCATGAGGGCGTCGTCGGTCAACGGGACTCCTGGATGCCGACGTGCCGAGGGCACGCGCCGAGTACGGGCAACCTCAGCCCTGGGCGAGGATGGAGTAGAGCTTGCGACGGGCGTCGTCGAGGATCTCGACGGCCTGCGCGACCTGCTCCTTGTCACCCGTGCGGGCCACCTGAGCGGCAGCCTGGGCGAGCTCGACGCCCGCCTTCGGCAGAGCGGTCATACGACCGCCGTCACGGGATCCCGCGGACTCCCAGGGGGCGCTGCGCTCCGTGGTCTCGTCACCGGCCGCGGCGCGGCCCTCTTCGGTGAGCGAATACGTCTTGCGACCGTTGGACTCCTCGGCGCGGACGAGTCCTTCATCGGTCAGCAACTGCAGGGTCGGGTACACGGAGCCCGGGCTGGGCTTCCACGAGCCGCCGCTGCGCTCCTCGATCTCGCGGATGATCTGGTAGCCGTGCATCGGCTGCTCGAGGAGAAGGGAGAGGACGGCGGAGCGCACGTCTCCCTTGTTCATGCGAGGGGCGCTGCTCGTCTTCTGCTCGAACTGCGCCCGCAGCTGTTCCATGGCCTCGAGGATGTTGGACATCGGCCAGCCGGGGGTACCGCTGCCGCCGCGCCCGCCGAACGCGTCTCCCAGGAATGAACCACTCATGACGACCTCCTTCGCGCGGACCCGATCTGAGTCAGCGATACATAACGATATATCGTTATGGAGCGGTCGAGGTCGACCACGGAGCTTTTTCTCAGTACCAGTTGGTCGCCTGCGAGTGACCCCACGCGGCGCACGGGGTGCCGTATCCGCGGGAGATGTAGTCCAGACCCCACTTGATCTGCGTCGCGGCGTTGGTCTGCCAGTCGTCGCCGAAGGTCGCCATCTTGTCACCGGGGAGCGACTGCGGGATACCCGTCGCACCGCTGGGGTTGTAGGCCTGGTAGTTCCAGCCCGACTCCTTGGTCCACAGCGAGGAGAGGCAGGAGAACTGGTCGTCGCCCCAGCCGTACTGCTGCGCGGCGAGCTGGGCGGCGTACTCCTTGGCACCGTCGGGCGTGTTGACGCGCGCGAGGGCCGCGGCCTCATCGGCCTTCCGCTGGGCTTCGGCGGCAGCCGCCGCCTCCGCCTTGCGCTGCGCCTCAGCCGCGGCATCCGCCGCCGCCTTGGCCGCGACCGCGTCGTTCAGACTGCCGCGCAGAACGGCGACGCGATCGTTCACGCGCTGCGTCTCGACCTCGGCGTTCTGACTGAGCGCCGGCAGGAGCACCGTGGGAAGCAGATCCGAGGTCGACAGACGATCGACCGCATCGTTCAGCGCGGCGGTGTCGACGCTCGTGTCGCCGACCGACAGCGGCAGACCCGCCGTCGCGATGTCGGCCTGCACGGACGCGGCACCGGACAGCGCCGACTGCGCGTCGGCAGCGGCGGTGTCGGCCGATGCCGAGACCGCCTGCAGCGTCGGCGTCGAGCCGAGCGTCGCCAGCGGCACGGTCGCGGGCGAGGCCGTCGCCGCGGGGGCACTGAACGCGGACGCCGAAGCGTCTGGCATGGAAAGGGGTGCCGCGACGGCGAGACCGGTGGTGGCGATCATGCCGAGGGCGAGGCCCGCGCAGGTCGCCGCGGTGGCGAGCGTACGACGGGCGCGATGGACGGGAACGAGCTTGAGGTCGGAACGCAGCAAGAGAGCACTTTCGTCGGGGGCGCGCTCTCGGGTGGAGCGCGGATGTGTGCCGTCGGGTCGACACAAGTCCCCGAGTGTGGGTGGCTGTTCTGAGCGTTATCTCTTCGTTACCTGGGAGGGTCGTGGGAGGGGGCAGGCGCGAGAGACCGCGCCTCGTTGAGGGTCGAGACGTCGCGAGGCTTCTCGGATCGCGTGCGAAGCTCCGAAAATTTCACGCCCCTGACCGGGTATTTCTTCACAAACCTTAGAGTGAGGGTTGAACGGCTCGTCAGCGACGCGTCTCAGGCCCCGAAACGTGAGGAACGCGGGCTGATCCGCGACGGAAAAAAATCGCGGATCAGCCCGATTTCTCAGGCGCGGTGGTCGCGGTAGTACGCGAGGAGCGCGGCCGTCGAAGCATCCTGGGCCGCGAGGGCGTCGTCGTCGCCCTCGATCGCCGGGGCGATCTGCAGGGCGAGCTGCTTGCCCAACTCCACACCCCACTGGTCGAACGAGTTGATGCCCCAGATCGTGCCCTGCGTGAAGGTGATGTGCTCGTACAGGGCGATCAACTGACCGAGAACGGCAGGCGTGAGCGAGGGCGCGAAGATCGACGTGGTCGGCCGATTGCCCGGGAAGGTCCGAGCGGCGACGAGGGCACCCGTCGTCCCTTCGGCCTCGACCTCTTCAGCCGTCTTTCCGAACGCCAATGCCTTGGTCTGGGCGAGGAAGTTCGCGAGGAACAGGCCGTGCACATCGCGGCCGTCGTCGGCCAGGGGGTAGGCCGGGTTGACGAAGGCGATGAAGTCGGCGGGGATGAGACGCGTGCCTTGGTGGATCAACTGGTAGAACGCGTGCTGACCGTTGGTACCGGGCTCTCCCCAGAACACTTCGCCGGTGTCGGTGGTCACCGGGGTGCCGTCCCAGCGCACGGACTTGCCGTTCGACTCCATCGTGAGCTGCTGGAGGTACGCGGCGAAACGGTGCAGCTGCTGCGCGTACGGCAGCACGGCGTGCGACTGCGCGCCGAGGAAGTTCGTGTACCAGACGTTGAGCAGCCCCATGAGGACGGGCACGTTCTGCTCGACCGGGGTGGATGCCACGTGCTCGTCGACGGTGTGGAAACCGGCGAGCAGCTCGCGGAAGGCGTCGGGGCCGAGTGTGATCGCCAGCGACAGACCGATCGCGGAGTCGACGGAGTAGCGGCCGCCGACCCAGTCCCAGAATCCGAAGGCGTTCGCGGGGTCGATCCCGAAGGCCGCCACCTTGTCGAGCGCGGTCGAAACGGCGACGAAGTGGTGCGCCACGGCGTCGGTGCGTGCGGCGTCGGTGTCGTCGATCGCCCCCGCCGCGGCGAGCTTCTCCCACAGCCAATCGCGGGCGAGCCGAGCGTTCGTCAGCGTCTCGAGCGTGGTGAAGGTCTTGGAGGCGACGATGAAGAGCGTCGTCTCGGGGTCGAGGTCGGCGGTCTTCTGGGCGATGTCGGTGGGGTCGATGTTCGACACGAAGCGCGCACGGATGCCGGCGTCGGCGTAAGGGAGGAGTGCCTCGTAGACCATGACAGGTCCGAGGTCGCTGCCGCCGATGCCGATGTTGACGACGGTCGTGACCTTCTTGCCGGTCACGCCGCGCCACTCCCCCGAGCGCACGCGGTCAGCGAAGGCGCTGAGACGGTCGAGCACCTCGTGCACATCGTGGTCGACCTGCTGCCCGTCGACGACCAGCGCCGGCTCGGCGCCGGCGGGTCGGCGGAGCGCCGTGTGCAGGACCGCGCGGTCCTCGCTGGTGTTCAGGTGGGCACCGCGCAGCATCTCGGCGAAGCGTTCGCGCACGCCGGTCTCGCCGGCGAGGTCGATGAGGGCGTCGAGCACCTCGGGGGTCACGAGGTTCTTCGAGAGGTCGACGTGCAGGTCGCCGACCGTGCGGGTGAGGTCGCGGACCCGGTCGGCGTCGGCGGAGAACCAGCCGCGGAGGTCGGGCTGGAATGAGTCGCGCAACGCGGAGAGGCGGGACCAGGCGGCGGTGGTGGTGGGGTCGATAGGCGCAGTCACGGTGTCCACGCTAGCGATCCCCGCGCCCGTGCACATCGCGGATGACGAAGCCCGGGGAAGACGCTAAAGATCCGCGGGCTGGGGAGGAGATGTCGGCGCCTGCTCGGGCAGCGCGATCTCGCGAGCGGCATCCCATGGTTCGGTCCAGCCGAGCAGGTCGAACAGACCGTCCAGCACCATCGCGGTGAAGCCCCAGACCGTCTGCGGCCCACCGACCGTCTCGAGCGCGAACGCGGGCCCCCGCCACACCCGCCCCTCGCGTCGGATGACCGTCGACCCTCGACGGCGCGGATCGAGCAGATCCGCCACGGGGGCGCGGAACACCTCGGCCGACTCAGCCCTGTCGACCGCGCGAACCGGTGTCGGGCGCGACCACCAGCCGATCACCGGGGTCACCTCGTGCCGCGAGAACGCGAGCGGCACGGCCGGAAGCGTCCCCAGCACATCGACCCCGTCGGGATCGAGCCCCGTCTCCTCGCGCGCTTCGCGCAACGCCGCCGCCACGGCATCCGCGTCCCCGGGATCGACACGGCCGCCCGGGAACGCGACCTGGCCCGGGTGCGCCCGCAGGGTGGAGGCGCGCGCCAGAAGGAGGACGTCCAGGTCGCTCGGCACGTGCGCCGCCTCGCGGAGGCTCGGGATGCCGTCGAGGACACCGAACAGGATGAGCACCGCGGCGGCTCGCACCTCACCCTCGACGGGCAGCGCCCGGAGGGCGGGCGAGAGGTCACCGGGCCCCCGCGCGAGGAGGGCTTCGAGCTGGGCGCGGGGCGAGGACATACGTCGAGGCTATGCCGTGACGGGGATGCGCGTGGTCGCGTCCTCCGCACCGGTGGCCGCAACGGAGTCCGCGGCGCGGTCCTCGGCCGGGCCCGGGTCTGCAGTGTCCGCGTCGGGGGAAGGCTCGAGGGGGACCTCGATCCACCGCGGGTGCGCCGAGGTTCCGACCCGGATGCGGCGCGTCGGCACACTCGGCGGTGCCGTGACGGGACCCGAGGAAGGATCCGCGGTGTCCTGTACCGTCTTCGCGACCGACTCGGGCCGGACCGGCGCGGACTCTCCCCCGCCCGCGTCGGTGGGGACGGATGCCGCGACCGGCGGCGCCGCGAGAGCCTCGGAGATGATCCGCCGCGGGTCGTATCGCCGTGGGTCGAGCGCGCGCCATTCCGTCGCATCGGTGGGGACTCCGAGCTCGATCGCGGCGCGCTCGCGGGCGGCATCCACCGTCCGGCGGAGCCCCCGCACGAGCGACGCGAGGCGCGCGACGACCCCGGGGAGCCGGTGCGGGCCGATCACGACCGCGGCGATGAGTCCCACGACCAGGAGCTTCTCGAACGTCAGACCGAACACGGTGTCTCCTCCGGGATCGAGGCCGTCGCTGACCGGGCGAGGGAGCGATCGTGCAGGGCAGCGATGGCGAGCGCCGCGGCGAAGAGAGCGGTCATGGGGATCGCGATCAAGAACATCGACATCACGTCGGCCGACGGCGTCGCGAGGGCGCTGAACAAGACGATGGCGACGACCACATACCGCCAGCTACGCGCGAAGGTGCGGGCGGAGACCATTCCGGCGAGGTTGAGCACGACCAGGACGACCGGCAGCACGAAGGCGACACCCGTGGCCACGACGATCTTCAGGATGAAGTCGATGTAGGCGCTCGCGTCGAGGATCGTGGAGTCCTCGCTCGAGGCGACCCCCGCGAGCACCGACACCATGTGGGGGAAGAGCAGCAGGCCGGTCGCGCATCCCGCGGCGAAGAGAGGAGCCGCGGCTCCCACCGAGCCCAGGACGTACCTGCGCTCCCGGCGGGTGAGACCGGGGAGCACGAAGGCGAACAGCTGGTACAGCCACACCGGGCTCGACAGCACGAAGCCCGCGACCAGGGACACCCGCAGGCGCAGATCGAAGGCTCCGGTGACGCTGTCGAAGTTGAGACTCGCGTTGCGATCGGCCGCGATCTGCGCGATCGGGGCACGGACCAGATCCATGACCGGTTCGTACAGGAACCAGCCGACGACGGCGCAGACCGCGACGGCCACCGCCGCCCGCACCGCGCGCCGTGTCGCCTCGTGGAGGTGGGCGGCGACGGGCATGGGGGCCGACCGCGGCGCCTCGGGTCGAGTCGGCGCGACAGCGGGGGCGGCGGTGGTCATGTCGTGCTCGGCGGGGAGGAGACGGGCACGGCCGTCGTCAGCGGGATGCGGTCGTCGACGCGATCAGCCGCGGCGGCGGCGTGATCGGCGGGGGCGGCGGACGCCTCGGTCCGGGATTCGCCGACCTCGGACTTGAGGATGCGCACGGACTGGCCGAGGCTGCGGGCGAGCGCCGGTAGCTTGGCGGCTCCGAAGATGAGGACGATGACCGCCAGCACGATGAGGGCGTGCCATCCGGTGAGGTTCTGCAGCATGAGGAGGGTTTCCTTTCGGTTCGGGTCAGCGCCCGCCGGGCGCTCCGCCGGGGGCGGCGCCCGCGGTCGGGGTGGTGGTGGTGTCGACGCGGACGCCGAGGGAGACGGTCCAGCCCGAGGCGTTGTCGCCGGAGGTGGTGGCGAGCTGGAGGACTCCGCCGTCGTCGCCGAAGACGTTGTCGCTGTCGAGCGAGACCCGGGACAAGTTGGACGCGGACGACGGGTACAGGCTCGTGTCGGCGTAGACGACGTCGCAGGTGTCCTTGGGCAGGGCGACCTGAGAGGTGGCGATCGCGTTGGACGCGTCGGTGATGGAGTCGGCGCTCGGGTAGACCTCGAAGTGGATATGCGGCCACCGGCCGTCGTAGCAGCCGGGGAAGATCGAGGTGAACGACACGACGCCGTCGTCGCCGACGATCTGGACGCCGCGGAGGTACGTCTCGTTCTCGATGCCGGACGAGTACATCGAGTAATTGCCCTCGGTGTCGCAGTGCCACACGTACACAGCCGCACCGGTCATCGGGGTATCGCCGTTGGCGTCGTCGAAGATCGTCAGGTTCAGGGTCATGGGAGTGCCCGACGCGGTCGCGCCGCCGTCGAGGCTCGAGCGCAGATCGCTGCGGATGATCCCGGACTGCTCCAGGACGTCGGCACCGTTGGACCCGTCGCCGGGGTAGGGGCCGGCGGTCTCGTCGGGGATCTCCCCGGCGGGCAGGGCCGCCGCGACGCTCGACGCGCCGGCGGTCGGCGTGGCGGAGGCGGTCGCCGTGGGGCTGGCCGACGCGGTTGCCGTCGCGGTCTTCGTGGGGGTGGCGCTGGACGCGGCCGGGGCGCACGCGGCGAGCGTCGCGGTGCCCGCGCCGAGCACGACGAGACCCAGGATGCCGCGGCGAGAGACGAGGGTGCGGATGTCGAAGGGCGCCCCCTGGTCGACGACGGGTTCGTCGGCGCGGTCGAGGAGTCGGCCCTCGTAGGCGGGGCCGTCGGGGGTCATCTCGGTTTCGGGGATCCTGCTCATGGTGTCCTCCATCGGTCGGGGCGGGGTCGATGGATCGAGGATCGCCGGTGGACCCTCTCGGGCCCCTCACCGATCCTGTGCGCCGCCTATGAACGTTGGAGCCCCGGACGCTGACGATCGCCCCACTGCTGTGGTACTCGTGTGAGGATGAGGGCGGGAGGATCGCGATGCCGGAACACCTGCACGCCGTGACGCTCGTTGTGAACATGCCGATCACCAAGATCGACGCTCTCGACACGATCGCCTTCGCCGCCGACGGAGGTGTGGAAGGTGCCGGCACGACGAGCCCGCGCGTCTGGCTCGCCCCGCACGCGTGGGCCGAGGTCGAGATCCCGAAGTTCGCCGATCCCCCGCCGTTCGCGATCGACATCTACTCCGACGTGTCGGGCGCGGTGGCGTGGGCTCAGGCTCGACGACTGTTCGCCGCGCTCGAGCGGTTCGGGTGGGACGTGAGCCCGCCCCACGCGGGGGTGCAGTGAGCGAGACCGCCGAGCCAAGGCCGCGTCTGCTCTACGTCGAGGACGACGCCGAGATCGCCGCGATGACGATCGAGGTGCTCGGCGAGATCTACGACGTCGTGCACGAGAACGACGGCGTGGCCGGCCGAGACCGGGCGCTGCGCGACAGCTTCGAGGTGATCCTCCTCGATCGGCGCCTGCCCGGCCGCGACGGAGCCGAGATCGTGCGCGACCTCCGAACCGCCCACATCACCACCCCCGTCCTCATGCTCACCGCACTCGGAGCCGTCGCCGACCGCGTCGAAGGGCTCGATGCGGGAGCGAACGACTACCTCCTCAAGCCGTTCGACTTCGAGGAGCTGCTGGCGCGCCTGCGAGCCCTGCGGCGCGCGTTCCGAGCCGAAGGGCGCCGCCGAGCGGTCGCCGAGTGGACTCACCTCCCCGACACGGCCGTGGTCTACGGCCCCTTCGGCGAGCGCGTCGCCCTCACCTCGACCGAGAACGCCGTTCTCGAGCTGTTGAGCCGCAGCCCCGACCACGTCTTCTCGCGCGAAGAGATCGCCCGCGCGGTGTTCTCGTCTCCGGATGCCGTGACCACCGTCGACACCTACGTGCACTACCTGCGCCGCAAGACCGCGACCGACCTCGTCGAGACCGTGCGCGGGCGTGGCTATCGAGCGGGGGCCGCGCGGTGAGCGTCGACGACGATCGCCGCGTCGTGCGCCGCGCCGCCCTGCGGGTCGGCACGCTCGTCGCGGGAGCCTCGGCGGTCGCGATCGCCGTGGGAGTCGGCATCCTGGTCATCGTTCTGATCGCGCAGGCCCGCACCGAGGGCGGGGGTCGGCACGGCCCGGGTGGCGCGCCCCTGGGCGATCGGTTCGTCGTCGACCTCGATGACGTGCTGCCCTGGGTGGTCGGCCTGGGTCTGGTCGGCGTCGTGGTGCTCGGTCTCGTGGGATGGGCCGCGGCCCGCTGGTCGGTGCGTCCGCTGGACGAGGCTCTTCGTCGGCAGCGCGCGTTCGTCTCGGACGCGAGCCACGAGCTGCGCACGCCCCTGACCGCGCTGACCAGCCGCATCCAGATCGTGCAGCGACGCCTACGGCGCGGCGAATCGCCCGATGACTCCCTCGACCAGCTGCGGCGCGACGCGCAGATCATGGACGACGTGCTGGCCGACATGCTCCTGACCGCCGAAGGCGATGTCCGCACGGGCACCGCGCGAGTCGACGACAGCGTGCGGGTGGCGACCGCGACCCTCGCCTCTCTCGCCGCCGAGGCCGGAGTGCGTCTGCAGCCGACGCGGCTGACCGACGCGACCGTCGCGGTGCCCGCGGTCACCGTGGTGCGCATGTGCACCGCCCTGCTCGACAATGCCATCGGGCACGCGCCGGTGGACTCCGAGGTGACGATCAGCGCCGATGCCGATGAGCACGACGTCGTCGTCCGCGTGGAGGACGAAGGCAGCGGCATCCGGGATGACGATCTGCCCCGCATCTTCGAACGGTTCGCCCGTGGGGCCGAGTCGGGTCGGCGGCGCGGCTTCGGGCTCGGACTCTCCCTGGTTCGCGAGGCGGCGACCCGGTACGGCGGGAGCGTCGAGGTCGAGCGCACCTCGCCGTCGGGAACGGTGTTCGCCCTGCGCCTGCCCCGCGCCCGCTGAGGGCGTCGGGCTCAACGTCGCCCACGCGCGCACCGACTCAGTCGAGCAGCGCGTCCCGGAACGCCGACACCTCCATCCGACCGGCGAAGCGCCGGGTGCGTCCGTGCTCCCAGACGAGACCGGATGCCACGGGTGCGACCGGCATCCAGTCGAGATCGTCGATCCCGGCGATGGCCGCCACGGTCGCCCATGCATCGGCGGTGGTGAGGTCGTCGGCGATGACCGTCGCACTCACGGGACCGGAGAGATGCACGCCCGTGCGCGGGTCGATGAGGTGGGCGCCGCGCTCGGACGTCCCCGAGGTGGCCACGGCCCCGTCGACGAATCGGACGGTGGCCAGCAGCTCGCCCTCGTGGGTCGGGTGCGCGACGCCGATGCGCCAGACGTGGTCGCTCGTCGGAGCGGTGCGCAGACGCATGTCACCGCCCACGTTGACGCCGACGGCCTCGATCCCGCCGCGGGCGAGGAGATCGTCGAAGGCCCGGGCCGCGGCATCCGTCGACCATCCCTTGACGATGCCGGTCGGGTCGAACCAACCGCGCCAGTGCGCGTCGAAGCGCCCGCCGCTGCGCTCGCGCAGATCACGACACAGCTCCGCCACCTCGGTCACCCGCGGATCGAGGTCGCCGAGCTCGAGGGCGTCGTCGCGCAACCGCGAGATGTCGGAGTCGTCGCGGTAGGTCGAGAACACCCGCTCGTCGTCGCGAAGACGCGCCACGCACGCGGCGATCGCGTGCTCCACGGCCACGGTGCGCTCGCCGAGGACGGTGATCGAGGCGACGGTCCCCATCACGGGCTCGACGACCGTGAACGCGCCGGTCATGCGCGGGCCCGGTCGAGCGCGGACTGCAGGGAGGTGCGGTACCCGGTGCTCGTGTACGTGGCGCCCGAGACCATGTCGACCTGGGCGCTCTGCGCCTGCACGGTCTCTTTCACGAGGATCGGCAGCGCGCGCGAGTTGATCTGCTGGTCGCGTCCGTTCTCAGAGGGGTACTGCGGCACCTGGACGTCGGTGATCGCCCCTCCCGACACGGTGATCTGCACCTGCACGGGACCGAAGCGCGTGCTGGCCGTCTGACCGGTGTACGTGCCATCGGCGAGGCCGCTCGACGACGTCTGCGCGGTCGACCCCGACGACCCGCTCGATCCGGAAGACCCGCTCGACCCGGAAGACCCGCTCGCGGCGGAGCCGGATGCCGAGGGGCTCGGCTTGGCCGTCGTGGTTCCCGTGGCTGCGTTCGCGCCGGAGGTCACCCCCGTGGAGGAGGTCTCCGCGAGAGCGCTCGCCGACTCGGAGACCAGCGAGGTGCGGTAGCTGAACAACAGGACGAGGCCGGTGACGGTCGCCATGAGGGCGTAGACGATCTTCTTCATGAGCGGTCTCCTCAGACGGTGAAGGCTTCGAGGTGGATGCGGTCGGCGGCGACGCCGGCGCGGCGGAGGTCTGCGCGCACGGCATCCATCCAGGTCGGGGGTCCGCAGAGGAACACGTCGGTGTCCGCGGGTCGCGGCGACACGTAGCGGACGAGATCGGCACCCGCCCATCGCGCGTGCGAGGCCGGCAGCCACGACGAGGTCGTGTGGGCGCGGGGGCCGGGAAGAGGCGCGTGGCGCAGCCCCCGCTCCCGCACGAGGCGGTCGATGGCATCGGTGCGCAGGGCGTCGGCGGCCGTGTGGTCGCGGACGAGGAGCGTCGCGCCGCCCGGCTGCCAGTCGGCCTCGTCCAGGATCGCGACGAGGGGCGCCACTCCCGCACCGGCACCGATCATCAGCAGGTGTCCGCCGCGACGCTCATCGGCTGTCATCGTGCCGTAGGGACCCTCGACGAGAACCCGCGTGCCCGGGCGCAGAGCAGCGAGTCGGTGGGTGCCGTCGCCCACGAAGCGAGCCGAGATCACGAGTTCTCCACCCGACGGGTCCGCGGCGAGCGAGAAGGGGTGTCCACGCGACCAGCCCGGACCGTCCAGGAAGCGCCAGACGAAGAACTGCCCGCCGCGTGCCTTCAGCGCATCGATTCGGCGTCCGGTCATGCGCACCGAGACGCCGCTGCGGCCATCGGGCTCGACGGCACTGACCCGGATGCCATGGCGAAGCGACCGCGCGAGCGGAACCCCGAGCCGGAACACGATCACCGCGGCCATCGTCACCGCCCACATGGCCCACCAATACACCGTGGCCGAGCGGGAGACGATGAAGTCGGCGCCGGTCCACAGCATGTGCGGGACAGCGAGGCCCACCCCGAGATAGCCGTAGAGGTGGAGGAGGTGCCACGACTCGTATCGGAGTCGTTTTCGGGCCTTGCGCACCGAGGTCACCACGACGAGCAGCAACAGCGCGGTACCCGCGGTCGCCAGGAGCATTCCCGGGTAGTCCCAGATGAACTGCCACGCCTGCTCGATCGGATTGACGTCCGCGGCGACCGCGTAGCCGAGGATCTGCAAGCCGATGTGCGCCGTGAACAGGGCGAACGACCAGAAGCCGACGATCCGGTGCATGCGGGTGATGCCGTCGCGCCCGAACCCGCGCTCGAACAGCGGCACACGAGCCATGAGCAGCACCTGGTAGAAGAGGAGGTTCGCGGATGCCAGCCCCGCGGCGCGACCGAGGGCGTTGAGCGAGTCCGCTCCCCCGCCGAGCAACGACTGGATCTCTCCGCCCGCGATCCAGACGGCCACGACGATGAGACTCGTCGCCCAGACGACGACGATCGCCGCGAGGTTCCAGAGCGATCGGGTGCGCGCCGCGCTCCGCGGGGAGGAGCGAGCGCGGCGCATGGCTGCCACGGGCGGGGCGGAGAGGGCGGGTGCTGCGGTCATGCCCTCACGATGCCCAGGCGCTCCCCAGACGGCTCCAAGAAAACCGCGTGGTGGTCACCTCCATGGTCGATCCAAAGGAAAGACCAAGCTTTTTCGGCCCGCGGTCAGTCGTCGACACCCGCCAGCACGGCGCTGCGCTCCCAGAGCGCCTTCGCGACCGCCGGATCGTCCGCGAGACGGTTGGTCCGCGCCGGCTTGTTGTTCGCGTAGAACCCGCCCGGTTGCCAGTCGACCCCGGGCTTGCCCAGGGCGAGCCAGGTGAGCCGTGCACCGCCGACCGCGGTCGAGGTCATCAGACGCTGAGCGAGCGGGCCGCCGTACAGGAACTTCCACGGCCCGTCGCTCGTCGATCCGAAGTTCGAGGCGATCACGCCGGGGTGGAAGGCCACCGCGGACAGCCCCCGATCGCCGAAGCGTCGGTTGAGCTCCTTCGTGAAGAGAACGTTCGCGAGCTTCGCGTTGCCGTAGGCCGTCGTCGAGGAGAAGTGATTCGCTCCCTGCAGATCGTTCAGATCGAAGCGCGGGAAGAGCTTGGCCGCGGCGCTCGAGGTCTGGATCACCGAGGCGCCGGATTCGATGAGGCGCTCCCGCAGCAGGTTCGTGAGCAGGAACGGAGCGAGGTGGTTCACCTGGAACGTCGTCTCGTACCCGTCGGCCGTGAGGGTACGCCGGCCGAACACTCCCCCGGCGTTGTTCGCCAGCACGTCGATGCGCGGGTATCGCTCGAGAAGGGATGCCGCGAGCTCCCGCACCTGCGACAGGTCGGTGAAGTCCGCGACGAAGGAATCGACACCGAGAGTCCGCGCGACCCGGGCGGTCTTCTCGGGATTGCGGCCGACGACCACCACCTCTTCGCCGAGATCGTTCAGCTGCTTCGCCGACGCGGCACCGATGCCGTCGCTGGCGCCGGTGATGACGATGGTGCGGGTCATGCGTACCTCCTGGTCGATGAGCTGAACGCTAATGCGCACGCCGATGAGAACAGCGGGGCTTGCCCTCGGCATCCGGGACTCCTGAGAACTCACAGCCCGCTCCCAGCCCCGCGGGACCAAAAAGCGCGGGCGCCGCGTTCTCTCCTGTGACGCCCGCTTCGGAGTGTCGAGACGAGAGGATACGAACCGTGAGCACGGAGTACCGGAAGACGTCGGAGGCGCTGGGCCGCCTCACCGACCGCCAGTTCGCCGTCACGCAGGACGACGCCACCGAGCCGCCGTTCCGCAACGAGTACTGGGACAACCACGAGGACGGCATCTACGTCGATGTCGTATCAGGACAGCCGCTGTTCTCCTCGACCGACAAGTTCGAGAGCGGCTCGGGCTGGCCGAGCTTCACCAAGCCGATCGACGATGCCGCCGTCGTGACCAAGACGGATCGGAGTCTGTGGATGACGCGCACCGAGGTGCGCTCGGCGGGGGCCGACAGCCACCTGGGCCACCTCTTCGACGACGGCCCTCGACAGGCCGGCGGGCTGAGATACTGCATGAACTCGGCCGCCCTCCGATTCGTGCCCGTCGCCGAGCTCGAGGCGCAGGGATACGGCGCCTACCGTGCGCTGTTCCCGGGGAGCCGCGCCTGATGAACCTCTTCTCTTTCCGCAACCGCAAAAGGAGCCACACCATGACCAGCGGACCCACCGACACCGGCGAGATCACCCGCCGCCCCGGCACCGAGACCGCCGTCCTCGCCGGCGGCTGCTTCTGGGGCGTCGAAGACCTGATCCGCCGTCAGCCCGGCGTGCTCGACACGCGCGTCGGCTACACCGGCGGACAGAACGACCACGCCACCTACCGCAACCACCCCGGTCACGCGGAGGCCGTCGAGATCGTCTTCGACCCGACCCGGACGTCGTACCGCGACATCCTGGCGTTCTTCTTCCAGATCCACGACCCTTCGACGCTGAACCGTCAGGGCAACGACATCGGCACGAGCTACCGCTCGGCCATCTTCCCGCTCTCCCCCGAGCAGGAGAAGGTCGCGCGCGACACGATCGCCGACGTCGACGCGTCCGGCATCTGGCCCGCCAAAGTCGTCACGACGATCGAGCCCGAGGCTCCCTTCTGGGAGGCCGAGCCCGAGCACCAGGACTACCTCGTGCGGATCCCGAACGGGTACACGTGCCACTTCGTGCGCCCCGGCTGGGTGCTGCCCAAGCGCGAGGAAGCCTCCGCGTAAGCGTTTCCGGGGCCCGGATGCCATGGCATCCGGGCCCTTGTCATACCCGGTGGCTGCGCCTCTCGATGAGCACGGTGTCGCGCCAGCGGCCGGCCACGTCTCGACCGATCCGCTCGCGCGTTCCGACCGTGCGGAAGCCGTGGCGGGCGTGAAGAGCGAGCGACGCGGTGTTCTCAGGAAAGATCGACGCCTGGATCGTCCAGATACCGTCGGCCTCGGTCGAATCGATGACCGCGTCGAGCAGTGCATGCCCGATTCCCTGTCCTCGACCGTCGGCCTCGACATAGACGGAGTGCTCGACGACCCCGCGGTAGACCGGCCGTGACGACACGGCCGACACAGCCGCCCAGCCCGTGATTCGACCGTCGATGAGCGCGACGAAGCGGTGCGCGTCGAGCTTTCCCGTCGCGAAGTCGACCCAGGTCGCCGGGGGTGCCGCTTCGAACGTGGCGTGACCGGTCGCGATGCCCTCCGCGTAGATGCGATGCACCTCCGGCCAATCCGCCTCGGCCAACGGGCGCACCGTCGTGCTCACGCGCAGCAGGACCCCGCGTCGGTCGTGCACACGCCCGTCTCGGGCAGCACGAGATCGACCTGCCGCGCCGCCACCCGGTCACCTGCGAGCTCGGCGGCTATCGATCGCACTTGCTCGTACCCGGTGAGCAGCAGGAATGTGGGCGCTCGACCGTACGACTTCATGCCCGCGAGGTAGAAGTCGGGCTCGGGGTGGGTGAGCTCGGCGACGCCGTGCGGCGGCACCGACCCGCACGAGTGCACGTTCGGGTCGATGAGCGGGGCGAGGGCACGCGGCGCCTCCACGATCTCGTCGAGACCGAGGCGGATCTCGGCCAGCATCGACAGGTCGGGGCGAAATCCGGTGGCATTGACGATCACGTCCACCGCGACCGCGAACGCCTCGCCTGCGCGTCGACCGCTCACGCGAACTCCGGCGTCGGACAGCCGAACATCATCGATCTCGAACGAGGCGATCTGCTCGACACGGCCCGCGGTCACCAGGCCGTGGACCGCCGCACCGAGGCGCCCGCGGGCGGCGAGGTCGTCGGCCGCGTCGGCGGCGAGGCGCGCGGTTCCCTCGTTGCGGACAGCCCACGAAACGCGTGTCGTCGGCTCTTCCTCGGCGAGCGCGGCGAGGGCGATGAGGGTGTTGGCCGCCGAGTGGCCCGCGCCGACGACGAGCACCCGACGACCGGCGAAGCGCGCGCGGTCCCGCCGCCCCACGTCGGGGAGCGCTGTCGTCACCCGATCGCCGAGGTCGCCCTCCGGGGCGAGGCCGGACGACAGCAGTGAGCGCGGCGAGTTCGTCGTGCCCGAGGTGTCGATGACGGCCCGGGCCATGACATCCGTGGTCCCCTCCGCCGTGCGCAGTCGAAGGACGAAGGGGGCGGCCGCACGGCCGACCGAGCGCGTGCGGTCCATCCCCTGGCGGGAAACGGCCTCGACGCGCGCCCCGTATCGGAGGACGGATGCCAGGGCGGCGGTGCGAGCGAGCGGCTGGAGGTAGAGGTCGATCAGCTCGTCCCCGGTGGGCAGGCCCTCGGCATCCGGAGCGGTCCACCCCTCGGCCTCGAGCAGCCGCTGCGCTGCCGAGTCGACGACGTAGCGCCACGGCGAGAACAGTCGGGTGTGACCCCATTCGCGGACGGCCGCGCCGACGGTGTCGCCCGCCTCGAAGACGACGACCGGGAGCCCGCGCTCGATGAGGTGGGAGGCCGCGGCGAGGCCGACCGGGCCCGCACCGATGACCGCGATCGGAAGGCCCGCGCGACGGTCGACCTCCGGCCGCGGCGGGACCGTGAGGGTGAGGCTCACGCCTCGACCCCCAGCTCACGCAGCAGCGTGGTGACACGCGCCTTGATGTCGTCGCGGATCGGGCGAACGTCGTCGAGGCCCTTGCCCGCCGGATCGGTCAGTTCCCAGTCCTCGTAGCGCTTGCCGGGGAAGATCGGGCACGCGTCTCCGCAGCCCATCGTGATGACCGCGTCGGACGCACGCACGTCGTCGGTGAGCAGGAGCTGCGGCACTTCCGCGCTGATATCGATGCCCTCCTCAGCCATTGCCGCGACAGCCATCGGATTGAGGGCGTCACCTGGGGCGCTGCCACCGGAGAGCACGCGCACCCGCTCGCCCCCGAGGGCTCGGGCGTAGCCGGCGGCCATCTGCGAGCGCCCGGCATTGTGCACGCAGACGAAGAGGATCGTGGCGGTGTCGGACATTGCTTTTCCTTCGGGTCGGGACGAACGGGAACAGCATGACGCAGAACATCGACGCACGTCAATATTGACGTTCCTCGATATTCTGAGAATGATGGATGCCATGACTCCCGGTACCGCCCTGCCCCTGCTCGACGCCCCGTGCTGCGTGTCGTCGGGCGATGCCGCGATGGCACCGGCAGAGGCGGAGACCCTCGCGAAGACGCTCAAGGCGCTGGCCGATCCCGCCCGCCTGCGGATCGTGTCGATCATCGCCGCTCAGGATGCTGGCGCCACGTGCGCGTGCGACCTGCAGGAGCCGCTCGGCCTGTCGCAGCCGACGGTGTCTCACCACACCAAGGTGCTGGTGGATGCCGGCATCCTGACCCGCGAAAAGCGCGGCACCTGGGCGTACTTCTCCCTCGTGCCGGGTGCGCTCGACCGCGTCGCCGCGGCCATCGCGCCCCGGCCCTGACGCGCGCAACCCCCGCTTCCGCCGGCAGGGCGATGCCTAGGCTCGCCCCATGAGCGCGTACGACGTCATCGTCATCGGCGCGGGGCTCGCGGGGCTACGCTGCGCGACCCGCCTCGCCCACGCCGGCCGCGATGTCGTGGTCCTCGAGGCGGGCGAGACCGTCGGCGGACGTGAGCGGACCGACATCGTGGACGGCTTCCGCCTCGACCTCGGCTTCCACGTGCTCAATCCGGCGTACCCGGCCATCCGTCGGTGGGTCGATGTCGACGCGCTCGCGCTCCGGCGCTTCCCCGTCGCGGTCGGCGTGCGGCTCGAGGACCGGGTCGTCCGTCTGACCCATCCCGTGCGACACCCCTTCTCTCTCCCCGAGACACTGGCCAGCGGGCTCGTGCGGCCCGCCGATCTCGCCGCGCTCGCCCGTTGGGCGGCGCCGACCGTGGTCTCGGCCCGCGCGGCGAAGGCCGGCACCGACCGCACGCTCGAAGAAGCGTGGGATCGCGCGGGTCTACGCGGGCCCCTCCGCGAGAGCGTGCTCGAGCCGTTTCTCGCCGGCGTGCTCGCAGACGACCGGCAGGAGACCTCCGACGCGTTCGTGCGGCTGCTCGTCCGGAGCTTCGCCATCGGCCGTCCGGGGGTCCCCGCCGCGGGGATCGGCGCTCTTCCCGCGCAGCTCGCCGACACGGCGCGCCGCGCCGGGGCCGGCATCCGGGTCGGTCATCGGGTGGTTTCCACCCGGCCCCGGGCGTCCGGTTGGCACGTGGGCATCGAGGGACGGGATGCCGTCACCGCCCGCGCCGTGGTGATCGCGACCGGGCTCGACCCGGCGCTCGACGTCCCGCTCCCCCGGCCCCGAGGGCTGCAGACGTGGTGGTTCGCCACCGACGACGCACCGAGCGAGGACGCTGCGCTCCGCATCGACGGGCGACGACGCGGCCCGATCGTGAACACCGCGATCATGACGAACACCGCCCCGACCTACGCTCCGCGGGGACAGCACCTCGTCCAGGCGACCTGCGTGATGCCCTCCGCGGCGACGGAGGATGGCATCCGGAGCCAGCTCGCCGAGATCTGGGAGACCGATACCCGACCGTGGCGACTCCTCCGGCGCGACGACATCGCCCACGCTCTCCCCGCGCAGGACCCGCCGCTGCGCCTGCGACGGCCCGTTCGCCTGGGTGACGGGCGCTACATCGCGGGTGATCACCGAGACACCGCGTCGATCCAGGGCGCCCTGGTCTCGGGCCAGCGCGCGGCGGAAGCGGTGCTCGCCGACCTCGCGCGCTGAGCGGACTCCCGGCAGACTGGACGAATGCCCGGCCTCCACCACCTCGACATCTGGATCGCCCACCCCGACGACCTGACCGACTGGATCTGGCTCCTCACCCGCCTCGGATGGACCACCGAGGCCGAGTGGCCGGGAGGCTCGACCTTCACCGCGGGCGGCGCGTACATCTCGGTGACGACGACCCCGAACACGATCGACGCCCCACACGACCGCCGCCGACCCGGCGTGAATCATCTCGCGTTCGAGGGCGGAGCACCGGCCGAGGTCGACCGGCTGATGACCGACGCCCCCGCGCACGGGTGGGGACCGCTGTACGTCGACCGCTATCCGCACGCCGGCGGCCCGCAGCACTACGCGGGGTGGCTCGAGAACACGGCCGGTTTCAAGGTCGAGGTCGTCGCGGACTAGCGGCTCGCGCCGCGGGCGGCGAGCGCGGTCAGGGCGTCGCCGGTCACGCGCCTCGTCGTCCACTCGTCCATCGCCTCGGCGCCGAGCGCGCGATAGAAGCCGATCGCAGGCTCGTTCCAGTCGAGCACCGTCCACTCCAGGCGCGAGTAGTCCTTGTCGATGCATTCGGCGGCGAGCGCGGCCAACAGGGCCACGCCGTAGCCGGACGACCGGTACTGCTCGTGCACGTAGAGGTCTTCGAGCCAGATGCCGTGACGGCCGGTCCATGTCGAGTACGTGAGGAACCAGATGGCGACCGCGCGGATCTCCCCCTCCCGCTCCACGACGAACGCGAACGCGCGGGGATCGTCGCCGAACAGCGTGGCGCGGATCATCTCGGCCGTGTTGTCCACGGCATCCGGTTCTCTCTCGTAGTCGGCGAGCGCCTGGATGCACGCGAGGATGCCCTCTTCGTCGCCCGCACGGGCGGGGCGCAGAACGGCCCCGTCTCGGAGATCGGTCATTGCAGGGGCTCCCAGCTCTCGGCCGCCACACGGCGGAAATTCCCGCCGAGCACTGCGGCGGCGTCGGCGTCGGTCCATCCTCTCGCGGCGAGCGCGGGGCCGAGGCCGACGAAGGTCTCGGGCGGCATCCATTCCATGGGTCCCCACCGCGTGTAGCTGTCGTCGTACAGCTCGGGAGACGCGGCGACGGTGTCGCGGAACGTGGGCCAGTCGAACGAGAAGTCGGTGCTGACCCCGACGTGCCGGATGCCGACGACCTCGACGGCGCATTCGAGGTGCCGAACCATGGCATCCAGCGTGGGCGTGTTGGGTCCGAGGAAGATGCCGACACCGGTGATGCCGACGACTCCCCCGGTGTCGGCGACCGCTCGCGCCTGGTCGTCGGTGATGTTGCGGGGGTGATCCCACACCGCGCGCATGTTCGAGTGGCTGAACACCACGGGCCGGGTCGATACGGCGCACATGTCGAGCGTCGTGCGGGCGCCGACGTGCGAGCCGTCCGGCACCATCCCGCGCCGGTTCATCTCGGCCACGAGATCTCGCCCCCAGGGGGTGAGTCCGTCGTCGGTCGCGTCGAGACAGCCCCCGCCGGCGCGGTTGGCGTGGTTGTACGTCGGCCCGAGCGTCCGCACGCCCTGCGCGACGAGCAGGCCGACGGCATCCAGATCTCCTCCGAGAGGCGCACAATCCTCGAGGTCGAAGGCGACGGCGGTGTCGCCGCGGGCGGCGATGCGGTCGATGTCCGCGACCGTCGAGGCCAGCTCGACGCCCTCGATCGCGTCCACCTGTGCGCGGAAGGAACGCAGAAGGGATGCCGTGAGCTCAGGCCCGTGCGGGGCGTAGCCGACGTTGAGCGACACGAAGCCGCCTCCGGCATCGCGATAGCGACGCAGGTCGCCGATGTCGGCGGTCTCGACGAGCTCGACGCACGCGTGCTGGTCCCAGAGCATCAGGCGCCCGCAGCGGAGCCCGCCGGCGCGAGCCCCGCGTCGAGCGCTTCGCGCCCGTCGAACACGAAACAGTCACCCTGCCAGTGCGCGTCGCCCTGGGCCGCGAACCACCCCAGGATCCCCCCGTCGAGCTGGTACGCGTCGACGCCTTCGCCGCGAAGGTAGAGCGCGGCCTTCTCGCAGCGGATCCCGCCCGTGCAGAAACTCACGACCGTCTTCCCGGCGAGTTCATCTAGGTGAGAGCTCGCGGCATCCGGGAACTGCGTGAACCGCTCGATGCGCCAGTCCTTCGCGCCGGCGAAGGTGCCGTAATCGACCTCGAAAGCGTTGCGGGTGTCGACGAGCACGACCTCGCGTCCCTCGTCGTCGGTGCCGCGATCGAGCCAGCGGCGCAGGGTGTCGGGACTCACGGCGGGAGCCCGGCCGTCCTGAGGGCGCACCTCGGGCCGGTCCATGCGGATGATCTCGCGCTTCACCTTCACCAGGAGCTTGCCGAAGGGCACGGCATCCGACCAACTGTCCTTCGTTTCGAGCGCGGCGAAGCGCGGGTCGGCGCGCAGCTCCTCCACGAAGCCGCGCAGGTCGTCGGTCTCTCCCGCGAGGAAGAGGTTGATGCCCTCTTCGGCGAGAAGGATCGTTCCGCGCAGAGCCGCCGCGAGCGCCCGCTCGCGCAGCGTGACGCGGAGGGCGGCGGGGTCGTCGATGCGCGTGAACAGATACGCCGAGACGTTGAGGACGGATGCCATGTCTCCAGCGTACGAAAGCGTCAAGCCTCCGAGCGTCGGGGAAGCGATCGCCTAGCGTGGAGGATCACTCGTCGTCTGGAGTTCGTCGTGCCCGAAAGACCCCCTCATCCGGTCGTCGGCGTGTCGGTCGTCATCCCGGTGCGGAACGACGGGCCGCACCTCTGGCGATGCCTGCGGGCGTTGGCCGCGCAGACCCTCGCGGCCGACGAGATCGTGGTCGTCGACAACGGCTCGACCGATGACAGCGCCGACATCGCGCGCGCCACCGGAGCTCGCGTGGTTTTCTGCGGCGAGCGCGGCATTCCCGCCGCGGCCTCGACCGGATACGACGCCGCGCGCGGGGAGCTCATCCTGCGTCTCGATGCCGACAGCCTTCCTGCTCCCACCTGGATCGCAAGCATGGTCCAAGCCCTCGCCGATCCGGAGGTGGATGCCGTGACCGGCGGTGCGGTGTTCCATGACGGTCCCGCTTCCCGGCGTGTGCTGATGGCCCGCGTGTTCCTCGGCACGTACAACACGTTCGCGTTCCCCGCGCTCGGGCACACGCCGCTGTGGGGATCGAACATGGCGTTCCGCCGCGCGGCGTGGGAGGCGGTGCGCGACCGCGTCCACCTCGACCCCGAACTGCACGATGACCTCGACCTCGCCTATCACCTGGGAGTCGACCACCGCATCCGGTACGTGCCGGGGCGGCACATGCGGGTCTCTTCCCGCACGGTGGAGCCGCGGCGGTTCGCGCGCTGCTTCCGCCGCGGGGCGGGGACCGTCTTCGCGCACTGGCCCGCGGATGTCCCGCCCGTGCGGTGGGCACGGGTGGCGCGAGCGCGACGCCGCGCCGCCCGGATCGGGGCCGGGCGCTGATGGCCGGCATCCTCTTCCCCCACGTCGAGGCGCCGGACCTGCACGTGATGAGCTTCAACATCCGACGACGCTTCGACCGGATCACCTGGCCGCCCGCCGATCGGTGGCCGATGCGAAAGCAGCGGCTGCGCACCTTCCTCGGCGCGAATCGCCCGCACCTGCTCGGGTCGCAGGAGGCGATGCCCGATCAGGCCTCCTGGGTGCAGGCGTCCCTCGGGTCGCAGTACGGCCGGATCGGACTCGGCCGGGGAAAGAACCGCGACGGCGAGGGGACTCCCCTGTTCTACGACCGTGACCGGATCGAGGTCGAGGACTGGGAGCAGGTCATGCTGTCGGACACCCCCGACGTCCCGGGGTCGACGGGCTGGGGCAATACGATCCCCCGCGTCGCGGTCATCGCCCGACTGCGCGATCGGGCGACGGACGCGCGGTTCACGTTCGTCAACACGCACTTCGACGCCTTCTCTCGGCGGGCGCGGCGCCGCTCGGCGACCTGGCTGCACGACCTCGTCGCCCGGCGCGAACTCCCGCTCGTCTTCACCGCCGACGTCAACGCGCACATCCGCTCGGCCGAGCTCGCGGGCATGTTGGCCGACGGCCTCCTGGTGGACACCTGGTCGTACGCCCCGGCGCGCCGGACCGCCGAGTGGGGGACGTTCAACAACTACGCGGCCCCTCGTGTCGGCGCACGGCGCATCGACGCGCTCCTCGTCACCCCCGACGTGGGCGTGCGCGCGGTCGGCATCGACCCGCGCCCGACGGGCACGCAGTGGCCGAGCGATCACCTGCCGGTGCAGGCCGTGCTGCGCATCCACCCGTCGGGGGGCCCGCGATGATCCGGGCCATGTACGCGAATCTCCAGCGTCCCCCGCGCAGCGTGACCGATTGGCTGGCCGACCTCGTGCGGGCGGTCGCGATCGTCGTCGTCATCGTGTCCCTGTTCACCCTGCCGTTCACGGATTTCGCGGTGCTGTCGATGTCGCTGCCCGCGGTCATGCTGTCGCGGATGATCGGACTGCGCTCGGGTCTCGACCTCATCACCTGCGTCACGGTGTTCGTCGCCGCCGGCAGCAACGTCATCGACCTGTACCGCGCCTGGACGGGCTGGGACCTCGTCGTGCACCTCGCGTGCACGGGCGTGCTCGCCGCTGTCGCGCTGGTTCTCCTCGAGGATGCGCGCGTGATCGCCCCCACGGGCCGCCGCCGCATCCCGATCGTCATCGCGACGATCACCGGGCTCGCGTTGAGCGCCGCGTGGGAGATGGTCGAGTGGTTCGGCTATCGCTTCATCACGGATGCCATCTTCGTGACTTACGACGACACGATCGGCGACATGATGGCCGGCGGCGCGGGAGCACTCGTGGCCGGGGTGCTGGCATCCCGGTTCCGCCTGACCCGAACCGACCGCGCGCGGCTGTAGACCCGCGACGCGTTCCCCGCCGAGACGGATGCGTTCCCCGCCGAAGCGCCCCCACGGGGCGGACGTGCCGGAACCGGCCCCGACGAGGCGGGCGTACCGGAACCGGCACTCCCCGCCCCGTGGGGCAGCCGTCAGATCTTGCCCGCGACGTCGCGGCCCACGAGGTCGCCGTCCGGATTCGGCTCGCTGAGCTGCTCGCCGGGAGAGGTCGTCTCCTCGAGCGGCGGAAGCCCGTCTTCCACGCGAGAGCCGATCTCGGCATCCACGTTCTTCCAGTACTGCACGGCACGATCGCGGACGTCCTTGCGCGTCACGCCGCCCACGTGTCCGGTGATGGTCTCGACGAGACGATCGCGCTCCTCGGCTGACATCACCTCGCGCACCAGAGCACCGGCCTGTCCCCAGTCGTCGTCTTCGGGGTGCAGGGTCGCCGCCGACCGCACGAGCTCGCCGTCGCTCTGCCATCCGCCGTCACCGGCACGACGAGGATCGGCCGCGGGGCCACCCGCCGAGTTGGGAGCGTAGACGGGCACCTCGGGCGGGTTGTACTCGTAGCGCATCGCGCCCTCCTTCGAGTACGAGTGCACCTCGGTGTGCGGACGGTTGACCGGCAGCTGCTGGTAGTTCGTGCCCACGCGGTAGCGGTGCGCGTCGGCGTAGCTGAAGATGCGCGCCTGCAGCATCTTGTCGGGGCTGCCGTCGATGCCGGGCACGAAGTTCGACGGTTCGAACGCGGCCTGCTCGATCTCGGCGAAGTAGTTGCCCGGGTTGCGGTTGAGCTCCATCGTGCCGACCTCGATTTCGGGGTAGTCGCTGTGCGGCCACACCTTGGTCAGGTCGAAGGGATTGAAGCGGTAGGTCTTCGCATCGTCGTAGGGCATGATCTGCACCTTGAGTGTCCACGTCGGGAACTCGCCCCGCTCGATCGCCGCGTACAGGTCGCGGATGTGGAAGTCGGCGTCCTGACCCGCGATCTGGTCGGCCTCGTCCTGCGTGAGGGTCTTGTGACCGAGGTCGGTGTGGAAGTGGTACTTCACCCAGAAGCGCTCGCCGTCGGCGTTGATCCACTGGTAGGTGTGCGAGCCGTAGCCGTTCATGTGGCGCCAGGAGGCCGGGATGCCACGGTCGCCCATGAGCCAGGTCACCTGGTGGGCGCTCTCGGGCGACAGCGTCCAGAAGTCCCACTGCATGGTGTTGTCGCGCAGGTGGCTGCCGGGTAAGCGCTTCTGCGAGCGGATGAAGTCGGGGAACTTGATGCCGTCCTTGACGAAGAAGACGGGGGTGTTGTTGCCGACGAGGTCGTAGTTTCCCTCGGTCGTGTAGAACTTCAGCGAGAATCCGCGCGGGTCGCGCCAGGTGTCGGGGCTCCCCTGCTCGCCCGCGACCGACGAGAAACGTGCGAGCATCTCGGTCTCGACGCCGGGCTGGAACAGCGCCGCGCGCGTGTAGGCCGAGACGTCACCGGTCGTGCGGAACGTGCCGAACGCCCCGCCGCCCTTGGCGTGCACCACGCGCTCGGGAACCCGCTCGCGATTGAACTGCGCGAGCTTCTCGATCAGATAGTGGTCGGTCAGGGCGATGGAGCCGTCGGCTCCGACGCTCTGCGAGTGCTCGTCGCTGGCGACGGGGGCGCCGCCGTTCGTGGTGGTCGGCTCGGTCATGGCTCTCCTCACGTCGTGGGCCGGGAAACGAAAGACCCAGGGACGACGCTACGCACGGGCTCCGACATCGCCGAGGCATTGCGGTTCGTCCTCGGACCACGTAGGGGCCAGAGCCTGTCAATCCCCCGATCCCCGGCCGGCCGGGTCGGGAGCATGGCGGGACCGAACGAGAGGAACCGCACATGTCGAAGGATCTGTCGAAGGGCGACCGCGTCAGCTGGGACACCCCGCAGGGGCGCACGCAGGGCGAAGTCGTCGAGAAGAAGACGAAGGACTTCCAGCACGACAGCCAGAAGTTCACCGCATCCGACGACGACCCGGCCTACATCGTGAAGTCGGAGAAGTCGGGGTCGACCGCGGCTCACAAGGGGTCGGCGCTGAACAAGCTGAAGAGTTGACGCCTCCCGGGCGAAACTCCTGACTTCTCCGCGGCGTCGCGGTCTCAGCCGAGCGCGCCACCACGACGGAGCGGTTTTCTCAGGAGTTTCGCCCGCGCCGCGCGGAGACCACGGCTACGCCCGCGCGTCCCGCCGCTTCCGCATCTGCGCCAGGGCAAGCCCCAGCCGGTGGTTGCCCGCCAGCACGTCCTCGTGACGCTCGAGGAACTCCCAGTACGCGTCGGTGAACACCGACTCCTTGGCATCCTGAGCCGAGGGCCACCACGAGCCCATCTTCTGCAGGTACGCCCCGCCCGAGACGTAGGGCTTGGTGGCCACGAAGCCGCCGTCGGCGAACTGGCTCATGCCCATGACGTTCGGCACCATCACCCAGTCGTACGCGTCGACGAACAGCGCCAGGAACCACGCGTTCACCTGACGCGGCGCGTACCCCTGCAGCAGGAACCAGTTGCCCAGCACCATCAGTCGCTCGATGTGATGCGCGTAGCCCCAGCGGTGCACCCGCTCCAGCACGGTGCGCACCGGGATGGGCAGGTCGCTCGGCATCCGTTCTCCGGAGTACCAGTACTTCTGGATCCGCTTCTCGAGATGCAGCGCGTTGACGTGCTCGAGCTTCGGGTGCGCCCGGTACATCCCGCGCATGTATTCGCGCCACCCGATCACCTGACGGATGAACCCCTCGACGGATGCCAAAGGGGCATCCGTGCGGGTCGCGGCGGCGACCACCTCCTCGACGGTGAGCAGCCCGATGTTCAGCATCGGCGAGATGATCGCGTGGAAGAGGAACGGCTCGTCGGCCTTCATCGCGTCCTCGTAGCGCCCGAAGTCGTGCAGCCGCTCGGCGACGAAGACGTCGAGCCAGTCGCGCGAGTCCTCGGGGGTGACCGGAAGCCAGAACTCCTCCGCCTTTCCCGGGTGCTCGGGGAACAGCTCGTCGACCTCGGCGATGACCGTGCGCGTGATGTCGTCGGGTTCGAGCTGAGGCAGGGGCGGGATCTCCACACCTTTCTTCGGCAGGGCCTTGCGGTTGTCGGCGTCGAAGTTCCAGCGCCGGCCCGCGGGCTTGCCCCCGTCCATCAGGATGCCGGTGCGCCGGCGCTGCCAGTGGTAGAAGTCCTCCATGAGCGGGGTCGGATGCTCGGCGAACCACCCGTCGACCTCTTCTTCGGGGGTGAGGAAGAGCCCGTCCGGGAGGACGTCGGTCTCGACGTCGTGATCGGCGCAGATGCGGGAGATCCGTTCGTCGACCGGGCGATTCGGATCGCTCATCCACGTCAACTCGGTGACGCGGTGCTCCCGCAGCAGGTGTTCCAGACCCGCCTTGAAGCCGAGGTCGTCGGAGAGGGTGATCCGACGCACCGTCCGCCCCTCGGCCTCGAGCCGGGCGGCGGTGTGCCGCATCGCCGAGATCAACAGCACGATCTTGTGCCGGTGGTACGGGAGCTTGCGGAAGCGGGGCGCCGACTCGATGAAGAAGAACTCCTCGACATCGTCGTCGGCGTAGGCGGGGTGCTCGGCGAACTGCTGCGTCGCGAGGATCAGTGCGGCCCTCACGCGCGCCGCCTCTGTCTCGCGGCGTTGGCGCGACACCCACGCGAGCAGTAGAGGACCTCGTCCCACTGGTCACGTCCGCTCCACCGCTTGCGATCGGTGAACGGGCGTCCGCAGTAAGCGCACGGCTTGGAGCGCACCTCGGGTCGTGACATGGCGTCATCGTTGCAAATCGCACCGCCCGCGCTCGGGGGCTTGCGCTGGCACGCGGGGCGCTCACACAAGCGCTCCCGCCCGGCGCTGACGTCCGCAGCGCTGACACACACGGGGAGCACGCGCAAGGCCCGCACGCAATCGCGGGAGTCCGTGATCGGGTCGCCCGATGGACACGACACCGGACCGTACGAACGACACCGCCGACGAGCCCGACGAGCTCGAGACCGCCGACGCGCCAGAGATTCCCGACACGACCGACGACGACGGCGAGCCCGTCGACAACCCCTCCGGAGGATGACGCACACGAAGGGCCCCGCGCGCGGGGCCCTTCGTCGCATCAGTCGGTCAGATCGAACTTCTCGTTCTCGCCGCCCTTCGGACGCTCGCCGGTCACTTTCGACGTGACCAGGGCGATCGCCGTCGCGAGGCGCCCTCCTGCACTCCCCCAGTACTCGCCGGTCAGCGCGGAGACCTTCAGCAGCGTGACCCCCGGGGACTCGGGGCCGTCCGGGAACCACGCCTCGACCGTCGTCGACCACAGCTCCTTGAGCTTCGCGAGGTCGTCGACGACCTCGGCGTGACCGGCGAGCGACAGCCACGTGCTGTCCGAGCTGAACGACAGTCCGACCTTCGGGTCCCGCCGCACATGCTCGACGGCCGAGGCGTGCGTACCGACGATGAACCACAGGTCGCCGTCGGACTCCCGCTCCTGGACTGTCAACGGGTGAGCGTGGAGCGCGCCGTCCTCGGCCCGCGTGGTGACCATGGCGAAGCGGAACTTCTTCAGTAGGTCGTTGAGCGTGTCCAGCTCGGTGTCGGTGGATGTCATGACACTCCCTCTTTCTGACGAACCCCCAGCCCACCGGGTCGCCGCGACGAGCGCTACGCGTTGACGTCGGGCCCGAGGTCTGCTCTCGGCGGGGCGAGCCGGTCGAGCTCCTCGATCGCGGCGCGGGCGCGCTCGATGCGGGCGACCACGTCGTCCTCCCACCACCGCGGGCCCCGCTCACCGAGCCCCGCCTTGGCCAGTCCGACGCGGCGGCGGGCCTGGGCCGTTCCGTCGGCATCCCCCGCACGTTTCGTCGTCCGCACCGCGGAGCGGGCGCGTCCGAGGTGGGATCTCAGCCGATCGGCGAGGTCTGCCGGCAACGCCGGATCCGTGCGGCGCCATCGACGACCGTCGATCACGAGCCAGCGTTCATCGTCGGTGGAGTCGTCGATCCCGGATGCCATGCCCCCAGTCCACCGTCCGGCGACGTCCGCGAAAATCTCCCGGGCGTCCCGTGGGCATCCGTGCTACCGTTGAATCATCAATTCTGGGATTTGCTTCATGGACGCCCGCCTCATCGATGAGATGTCGGGCGGACGGCACCGAGCCGTTCACCACCGTGGTCCCTCCTTACATCGTCGCACGGCACGCTCGATGACATCGGTCATCGCCTGCCTCCCGCGGAAAGTTTCTGTGTCTTCGCTTCACCCTTCGCCACTGTCGTGGCGCCAGGCCGATCTCGACGTCTTCGTCGCGACGGCCGGATCCGACTATGCCGGTTTCGTCGGCGCGGCCACCTCGGGCTTCGAAGCCCAGGGTCCGCTCGGCGAGAACCTCGGCATTCACACGTCCGTCGGGGCGGCTCAGGCCGCTGTCGACGGGCATCGCGTACGCGGCACCACCTCGGTGTCGCGGCGTCCCCGTCCGCTCCGCGTTCGTCGGAACGGCGCCCACGGTCGCTTATGCGGCCCAACATGAATAAAGGAAGAACACGATGGCCACTGGCACCGTGAAATGGTTCAACTCCGAAAAGGGCTACGGCTTCATCGCTCCCGATGACGGCTCCGCCGACCTGTTCGCGCACTTCAGCGCGATCCAGGGCAACGGCTTCAAGGAGCTGACGGAAGCGCAGAAGGTCGAATTCGACGCCGAGCAGGGCCCCAAGGGCATGCAGGCGGCGAACATCCGCCCCCTCTAAGCTCCGCAACACCCGAAGGCCGGGTCTGCCGCACGTGCGGCGGCCCGGCTTTCGTTGTGCTCGCAGGTGAACGGAGAGGGTCCGGCAGATGTGTATTCCCCGTGAGGCTCCTGCACATGTGGACGTATACCGGAGCCCTCATACGTCGGCACGTAGGGTTGGCCGAACCCGAGGATACCTCCCGGGATCCCGACTCCGGTCACCTCAAACGAGGAGCAGTTCATCGCCTCCACCATCGTCGAGTCCCGTCTCGGCCCCGTTCGTCAGACCTACTCCGGCACCACTGAATTCCCCCCGATCGCGAAGGCCTACACAGAGCTGTCCCAGGTCGTTCGCGAGAGCGGACTCCTCGTCCGCACCCGCGTGTTCTACGCTCTCGTCGGCTCCGCCCTCGTCCTGGCCTTCGCCGGCTGCATCGCCGGGTTCGTGCTCCTCGGCGACAGCTGGTTCCAGCTGCTGATCGCCGCAGCCCTTGGCATCCTGTTCACGCAGGTGGCGTTCCTCGCCCACGAGGCGAACCACCGTCAGATCTTCGCCTCGGGCCCCGCGAACGATCGTCTGGCGCTGTGGATCGGCAACGGCGTCGTCGGCATGAGCCAGTCGTGGTGGGCCTCGAAGCACACCCGTCACCACGCCAACCCCAACCGCGTCGGCAAAGACCCCGACATCGAGATCGACACCATCTCGTTCCTCGACGAGGACGCGGCCAAGGCCCGCGGCATCCAGCGCTGGATCACCCAGCGGCAGGGCTGGCTCTTCTTCCCCCTGCTGACGCTGGAGGGCCTCAACCTGCACGTGCTGGCCATCCGCCACCTGCTCTCGCGCGGCGAGGTCAAGGGTCGCTGGACCGAGCTGGGACTCATCGCCCTGCGCTTCACGGTCTTCGTGGCCCCGGTCTTCGTGTTCCTCCCCCTCGGCATGGCCTTCGCGTTCCTCGGTGTCCAGCTCGCGGTTTTCGGCGTGTACATGGGCGCCTCGTTCGCGCCCAACCACAAGGGCATGGCGGTGATCGCTCCCGGCGCGAAGCTCGACTTCTTCAGCAAGCAGGTGCGGACCTCGCGCAACATCTCCGGCGGCTGGTGGGCCACCTGGCTCATGGGCGGACTGAACTACCAGATCGAGCACCACCTGTTCCCGAATATGCCGCGGCCGCACCTGAGCCGCGCGCGAGAGATCGTCATCGAGCACTGCCAGACCCTCGGCGTGCCCTACGTCGAGACGACGCTGCTGCAGTCGTACGGCATCGTGATCCAGTACCTGAACCGCGTGGGCCTCGCCGCCCGCGACCCGTTCGAGTGCCCGCTGACCTCGGCGGCCCGCCGCGTCTGAGACCTGACACACGGGAGGGGCGTCGCACCGGAAGGCCGGTTGCAACGCCCTTGTCGTCTCTCTCAGCCGCGGGCGTCGAGCTTCTGCACGGGGCATTCGCCTCCGGGCTCGGTCGCACGTTCGAAGTGCCACCTCTCGTTCGCGTACGTCTGGCACAGCCCCCACTCGCGACCGTGCTCCATGATCCACAACTGGGCGTCGAGCGTTCCGATGTCGACCGCCCGACCGGTCACGTGGCTCGACGTCTCCGGCGTCGCCACGTACTCGCGCGCCAGCTCTTCGCTGCCGTAGGTGCGCACCGCGTCGGCGAGGAGGCGACGTTGGAGGTCGACGCTGCGCCACCCGCTGGTGATGTCGAACCGGATGCCATCGGCCTCGGCCGCGACCTGTGCGGAACGCAACGCCTCGAGGAGGGCGGGATCCAACCGCTGCAGGGCGGGATGGGTGTCGTCGTCGACGGTCAACGGCGTATCGGCCGCGATGAGTCCGTCCGCCTCGGTCGGGACGAAGATCCCCGCGGGCCGGACGGCCGTCGCGAAGGACGAGAAGGTCAGCGTCACCGCCAGGGTGACGACGGCTGCGAGCAGCAGGACGACGACGCCGGCCACCGCGAACAGGGAGACGAGCCGGCGTTGACGGGACAGGGGGTGCGACGGGACGGCCATGGCAGCAGTCCAGTGCGCCGGCCGTTGCCATGCCGTATCGCGCGACGCATACGCGGACGATACGCCGTCAGTCGCGAACGACCTCGTGCAGGGCGAGATCGCGGATCGTCCCCTCGGCCAGCGTGAGTGTCATCATCGTGCACCGCGGCTGTCGTCGGCGGTCCGTCGGCGATCCGGGGTTCAGCAGACGCAGACCCGCCGGGGTCGTGGTGTCCCACGGGATGTGGCTGTGCCCGAACACGAGCACGTCGGTGTCCGGGAACGCGGCATCCATCCGTCTCTCCCGACCGGTCGCGGCACCGGTCTCGTGGACCACGGCGACGCGGACCCCCTCGATCTCGGCGCGCGCGATCTCGGGCAGCCGAGCGCGCAGGTCGGCACCGTCGTTGTTCCCCCACACCCCCAGCACGGGCCCGAGGGCGAGGAACTCGTCCAGCACCGCCTCGCTCACCCAATCCCCCGCATGAACGATCAGATCGACCTCGGATGCCGCTCGCCGCACGGCATCCGGAATCGTCCGGGCTCTCTTCGGCACGTGCGTATCGGCCACGAGCAGCAGTCGGATCGCCATCACTCCACGCTACATACGCTCGCGATACACCGGCCCGCCTACGATGACGGGATGCGCGTGCTGATCGTCGAGGACGAGCCCTATCTCGCCGAGGCGATCCGCGACGGACTCCGCCTGGAGGCGATCGCGGCGGACATCGCCGGCGACGGTGACTCCGCGCTCGAGCAGCTCGGCTACACCGCGTACGACGTCGTCGTCCTGGATCGCGACATCCCCGGACCCAACGGCGACGAGATCGCCCGCCACCTCGCGGTCCAGCCGGCCGCTCCCCGCGTGCTCATGCTCACCGCCGCCGACCGCCTCGACGACAAGGCCTCCGGCTTCGAGAGCGGTGCCGACGACTACCTCACCAAGCCGTTCGTCTTGAAGGAGCTCGTGCTGCGACTGCGTGCGCTTGCGCGGCGGCCCGCGACCGGAGCTCCCCCGATCCTCGAGCTCGACGGCATCCGTCTCGATCCGTTCCGGCGCGAGGTCTACCGCGACGGCCGATACGTCTCGCTGACCCGCAAGCAGTTCGCCGTGCTCGAGGTACTCATGTCCGCGGGCGGCGGCGTGGTCAGCGCCGAGGTCCTCCTCGAGCGCGCGTGGGACGAGAACGCCGACCCGTTCACTAACGCCGTCCGCATCACGATCTCGACGCTGCGCAAGCGCCTCGGCGAGCCGTGGCTGATCCAGACCGTCGCCGGCGTCGGGTACCGCATCGGTCCCGCGGATGCGTGAGCGCCCGACCGGGCTGTCGGTCCGGATCAAACTGACGCTCAGCTACGCGGTCTTCGTCGTGATCGTCGGGATCGCCCTGTTCACGGTGGGGTTCCTCGTCCTGCGGTTCCTGCCCGAGGGAACCCTCTACGCCACGAGCGGCCTCTTCACCCCCGCGCGGCGCGACCTCGCCGACGTCTTCGTCAAGTACGCGTGGTTCACCGTCGCCGGGCTCGCCGTCATCGGCCTGGGCGGGGGCTGGATCGTCGCGGGTCTCATGCTCCGGCCGCTGACCCGCATCACCGACGCCGCACGGGCGGTGCGCGACGGAAGCCTGGACCGCCGGGTCGACCTCCCCGGCCGACGCGACGAGCTGACCGACCTCGCCGACACCTTCGACGCGATGCTCGCGCGCATCGCCGAAACCGTCCAGGAGCAGCGGCGTTTCGCGGCGAACGCGTCGCACGAGCTGCGCACCCCGCACGCGACGATGCGCACGATGCTCGAGGTCGCGAAAGCCGATCCCGAGGGCGTCGACGTCGAGCGGCTGCTCGCCCGCCTCGACGACACGAACGAGCGGGCGATCCGGCTGACGGAGGCGATCCTCGCCCTCTCGCGCGCCTCGAACGGCGGCGTGGTGGCGCGCACCGAGGTCGAGATCGACACCCTCGCCGCCGAGGTGTGCGGCGAGCTCGCTCCGCTCGCGACGAGGACGTCTGCACGGCTCACCACGCGCATCGCGTCGCCCGCCGTCGCGATCGCGGACGAGACGCTCGCCCGCCAGATGCTCACGAATCTGGTGCACAACGCGATCGTCCACAGCACACCCGACGGCGAGCTTGCGCGCGAGGTGCAGATCGCCGTGCGGACGGACGCGCGCAGCGTCGTGATCGACGTCGCGAACACCGGCGCCGTGCTGTCCCGTGAAACGGTGGCCACGCTCCCCGAGCCCTTCGTCCGTGCGGCCGGGCGTGCCCGCCCCGCGGACGGCGGCACGGGCCTCGGTCTCGCCATCGCCGTCGCGATCGTGCGCGTGCACGAGGGCTCGCTCGAGCTCTGGCCGCGCGAGGGCGGCGGACTGCACGCGCGCGTGCGCCTGCCCCGGCCGATCGCTGTTCACGAGCGGTGACCCATCCGCGCGAGGCTCCTCACCCGCGCGCTGCCAATTCCCCCGCGCGGACGGCTGCGAGCGTCACCAACCGCGAAACGATCACGATCACCGTGCCCACGCCCGCGCCCATGGTGTTGTGAAGAACGTCGTCGGCGTCGGGCACCCGACCGGGGATGAACGACTGAGCAGTCTCGACCGCGAGTGAGACGGCGGCCCCGAAGAGCACGGCGGCGGGTGCGAACCGCAGGGGAAGCAGCGCCGCCACCGCGATCCCGAGCGGCACGAACAGGGCCACGTTCATCACGACATCGCTGTCGTACGCCAGGGCGAAGCCGCCCCATCGCTCGGTCACGAGGAAGAACGCGTCGATCGCCCTCTCCTGGAACGGACGGATGAGCGCCCGCGGCGCGAGCGTGAGCGCCCCGACGACGGCGAGCGCTGCGGCGGCGACGAGGACACGGGCGGGGGTGAGGACCGGGGCGTTCGGCATGGAGTCTCCTGGATGATCGAGCCTCCAGCCCACACGCCGCGGTGTTGCCGGCGCGTCTGCGCCTTCCGATACGCGGACGATATGCCGCGCCCGGACGAGGACAATGGATGCCGTGACCTCCTCCCGCATCCATTCCGCGCTCGTCCTGCTCGTCGACCTCGTCTTCGTCGTCGTCTTCGCCGCGATCGGGCGC
Source organism: Microbacterium testaceum (assembly GCF_001476285.1). Classification (GTDB taxonomy): domain Bacteria; phylum Actinomycetota; class Actinomycetes; order Actinomycetales; family Microbacteriaceae; genus Microbacterium; species Microbacterium testaceum_B. Next base: position 41,952 of record NZ_LDRU01000054.1, read on the forward strand.
GCGACCCACGACGGTGACGTCCTCGGCCCCGCCGGATCGGGGCTGGCGACCACGGCGTGGCCGTTCGTCGTCGCGCTGGGCCTCGGGTGGTTGATCAGCCGCGGGTGGCGCGCTCCCCTCGCTCCGGTGCGCACGGGACTCATCGTCTGGGTGGTGACCGTCGCCGTCGGCATGGTGCTGCGCGCGGTGAGCGGTCAGGGGGTCGCTGTCGCCTTCGTGATCGTCGCGGCGATCACGCTCGCGCTCTTCCTCGTGGGCTGGCGCGCGATCGCGCGGCTGGCGTCACGTCGCCGCCGGGCGGCCTGAGGCACGCATTCACCCGCGGACGTGGGACTCAGTCCGCGAGCGACACGTCGACCTGGATCTCCGCCGCGAGGCGCTCCAGCTCGGTGACCAGGTCATCGATCTCGACGCCCGCGACGAGCGTCACCGTGATGGACGCCTCGAACAGACGGCCGCCCGCCATCGCGGCATCCGTCGTCTGCGTCGACATGCGCTCGATGCTCACTCCGCGCGCGCTGAGGGCCGACGTGATCTCACGCACGATGCCCGAACGGTCGTTGCCGATGACGTCGAGGGTGACACTGTGCGGAGCGGATGCCGTGCCTTCGGGTGAACCGAGGTGAACCGTGACCGCGAGGGTACCCGCCAGCCCCTCGAGGGCGCCGCGGAGGGCATCGGCCCGATCGGCGGCGACCGACACCTCGACGATGCCGGCGAAGGCTCCCGCGAGTTCGGCGAGCTCGCTGTTCTCCCAGTTGCCGCCGTGGGCGTCGATGATGTCGGCGACGGACGACACCAGGCCCGCGCGGTCGTCACCGACGATGGTCAGAACGAGGGTGGTCATGGCCCCAGCGTAGCGAGCGGCCCCTGCTAGCGTGGGAGAGACGTCGAGAGGAGGCCGCACGTGATCGCATCGCTGATCGCCCTGCTGAACCTGCTCCTCGCGACCGCCGAGCTCGCTCTCACGCCCGGCACCGGGGCTCCCCTGCTCGCCGTGGTCCTCGCCGCGGCCGTCGTCGTCACCGTCGCGAT
>NZ_LDRU01000055.1 GCF_001476285.1 Microbacterium testaceum
TGGCGGGGTGCTTACGCACGGGCGGCCTCGCGGAGGGTGTCGCCCGCGGTGAGCTTGCGCAGCGTGAGACCCTTCGGGGACTCGACGAACCCGGCGGAGCGCAGCGCGCGGCCGACCGCCGTGCCGTAGACGAACTCGCCGTTGACCTGCTCGACGGTCAGCGTCTCGAGCCGACGACGCTTCGACGTCTCGGCGAGGTCGGTGGCGGCCGCGGCCAGCCGCGTTTCGTCGTCGGTGAAGGCCAGGGCGGTGCGGCCCCCGCGCTCCAGGTACAGGGTCAGTTCTCCGTCGACGAGCACGACAACTCCGCCCGCTTTGCGACCGGGGCGATGGGTGACGCCCTCGAGGGCCGGCCAGCCGAGAGCGGCGCCGTACGGGTTCGCGGGGTCGGTCGCCGCGAGCGTCACCGTGCGCAGGGGAGGAGGGTCGGCGACGGCGGCGAACTCGCGGAGCCGGTCGACCGTCGCGGAGGCGGCGAACTGGGCCGCCCCGAGCTTCTCGATGACGTATCCGCGACGGCAGTGCCCCGCCTCCTCGAACCCGGCCAGGATCCGGTAGACCTGGGCGAATCCGCCCGGGACTCCCTCGGACTGCACGGCCCCCCGGGTCACGACGCCGTAGCGGTCGAGGAGCAGGCTCGCCGTCGCCGTCGCGCGGGCGGCGGCATCGGCTTCCCGCTCAGGGAGAAGCGACCAACGCCCGCCGAGCGACGGCGGTCGCGGAGCCGACGTCGCCCGCGGCATCGCGGCCCCGCGATACATGCGGGCGCGCGGCGCGCGACGGGCGACGCGGTGTGATTGTCCGCCACCGCTGAGGAGCGTCCGCACCGGGGCGAACGTGTCGTTCGTGACGCGCCCCGCCCAGGTGAGCGCCCAGAGGGCATCGTTGACGGACTGCTCGTTCTCCGCACCGGCGAGCTGTTTGAGCTGCGCGGCGAAGTACGCCCCGCCGCCTTCGAGTGCGCCGAGGATGCGGGCCTCGAGCGAGTCGGGAGCCGGGACGTCGGGATCGTCGGGGTCTTGCAGGGTGAACGGCGCCGCCTCGGCCGGGTGGAGCGCGATCCATCCGTCGCGGCCCGGAAGGGTGCCGTGCCCCGACCACACCACCTCGCCCGTGGCGGTGAGCTCGTCGAGCAGAGCGGGGGAGTAGTCGCGGACGCGCGAGGGCAGCACGAGCGACTCCCACGCGCTCGCCGGGATCGGCACTCCGGCGAGCTGCTCGATGACCGCGAGCACCCCGTCGATGCCCTCGAGAGGCCGCCCCAGGTGCTGCCACACGGGAAGGAACCGCGCGTAGGCCGCGGGCGACACGGGCTCGACGCTGCCGCGGATCGCGGCCAGCGAGCGCATGCGCAGACGACGGAGGACCTCGACGTCGCACCACTCGGTCTCGTCGCCGCGGCTGCCCCCCGATGCCTCGGGCAGGAAGAACCCGCTCGCCAGCCGTCCCTGTGACTCGAGCCGTTGCAGCGTCAACCGGGCGACCGCGATGCCGACGCCCAGTCGCTCCGCGACCGCGTCGGTGGTGAACGGCGCGTGCGTGCGGGCGTAGCGGGCGACCAGATCGCCGAGCGGATCGGCGAGCGGTTCGAGGAACGCGTTCGGGATGCCGACCGGCAGCGCCGCGCCGAGGGCATCGCGGAGTCTCCCGGCGTCTTCGATCCCGGCGACGCGCGAGACGCCGCCGATCGTGACGCGGATCGCGCGGCGATCGTCGACGAGGGTGGCGAGGTGCCGCTCGGCCTCGGCGAGGGCATCGGTCTCGGCGTCGAGGCGCGCCGCGACCTCGGTCGCGTCGAGCGGACCGAGGATGCGCAGGAGGTCGGCCACGCCCTCGACCCCGCGCGCGCGGCGGTCGGGGTCGAGGCGCTGCGCTTCGCGCTCGAACTGCGCGATGACCTCGGGGTCGAGGAGTTCGCGCATCTCGACCTTGCCGAGCAGTTCGCTCAGCAGCGCCGGGTCGACCGAGAGCGCCGCTGCGCGTCGCTCGGCGAGAGGCGAGTCGCCCTCGTACATGAAGGCGCCGACGTACCCGAAGAGCAGGTCGCGGGCGTACGGCGAGGGCTGGGAGGTGGTGATCTCGACGAGCCGGATGCGCCGCTCGCCGATCTGCCGGGTCACCCGCAGGAGCGCGGGGAGATCGTAGACGTCCTGCAGCACCTCGCGCAGCGTCTCGAGGATGATCGGGAAGGCCGGATGCCGCTTCGCGACCTCGAGCAGTTGGGCGGAGCGCTGGCGCTGCTGCCACAGCGGCGAACGACGGTTCGGGTTGAGGCGCGGAAGCAGGAGCGCCCGCGCCGCGCACTCGCGGAAGCGCGAGGCGAACAGCGCCGATCCGCCGACCTCGTCGGTGACGATCTGCTCGAGTTCGTCGGGTTCGAAGACGAAGAGGTCGGCTCCGGGCGGTTCGGCGGCGGCATCCGGAACCCGGGCGATGATCCCGTCATCGCTCGCGACGGCGGCCCCCTCGACGCCGAGTCGCTCGCGGATGCGCGCGTTCACCGCGAGGGCCCAGGGGGAGTGCACCTGCATGCCGTAGGGGGAGTGCAGGATGATGCGCCAGTCGCCGACCTCGTCGCGGCTGCGCTCGACGGTCAGCGTCCGGTCGGTGGGCAGGCTGCCGGTGGCCTCGCGCTGCTCGGCGAGATACGAGAGCAGGTTCGTGATCGCGTTGTCGTCGAGTCCCGATTCGCGCAGGCGCTCCTCGGCCTTGGCATGGTCGGCTCCCGCCAGGTCACGCGAGAATTTTCCCAGCGCTTCACCCAGCTCGGCGGGGCGGCCGATGCCGTCGCCGTGCCAGAACGGCAGCTTGCCGGGCTGCCCGAACGCCGGCAGCACGTTGACACGGTCGTGCGTGATCTCGACGATGCGCCAGCTGGTGGTGCCGAGCGTGAAGACGTCGTTGACGCGGGACTCGTAGACCATCTCTTCGTCGAGCTCGCCGACGCGGGCGTTCTGCGATTCACCCGCCACGAACACGCCGAAGAGCCCGCGATCGGGGATCGTTCCTCCGCTGGTCACCGCGATGCGTTGGGCTCCCGGTCGCCCGGTGAGGGTCCCCGCGTCGCGGTCCCAGACCAGGCGGGGGCGCAGCTCGGCGAACTCGTCGGACGGGTAGCGCCCCGCGAGCAGGTCGAGCGTGGCCTCATAGGCCGAGCGGGGGAGTGAGCGGAAGGGCGCGCTGCGCTTGATGGTGTCGAACCACTCCTCGACGTCGATCGAGCCCAGGGCGGCGGCCGCGACGGTCTGCTGGGCGAGGATGTCGAGCGGATTCTGCGGCACAGCGATCGCCTCGATCCGGCCGGCGAGCATGCGCTCGGTGACCACCGCCGTGTGGAGCACGTCGCTGCGATGCTTCGGGAAGAGAGCGGCGCGGCTGACCTCGCCGACCTGGTGCCCGGCGCGTCCCACGCGTTGGAGACCGGATGCCGCGCTCGGGGGCGCCTCGACCTGGATGACGAGGTCGACCGCGCCCATGTCGATCCCGAGCTCGAGGCTGCTCGTCGCCACCACGCAGCGCAGCGCGCCCGACTTCAGCTCGTCTTCGACCTGGGCGCGCTGCTCCTTGGAGACCGAGCCGTGGTGGGCCTTCGCGAGGATCGCGGGCACGCCCGCCGACGATCCGGCCTGCGCCATGACACCCGCGGGCACCGTCGGCTCGGGCACGTCGATGCCGACGCGTTCGGCGTAGATCTCGTTGAGGCGCCCGGTGAGCCGCTCGGCCAGGCGCCGGGAGTTTGCGAACACGATCGTCGAGCGGCGTTCGAGGATGCGGTCGACGATCGCCTCCTCGACGTGAGGCCACACCGAGCCGGCCATCTCGGTGCTCTCGGGGCGCTCGGAGAACCACTCGCCGTCGGTCGCCTCGTCGGGATCGGGCGAACCCGGGGGCGGGGGAGGGTTGAGCATGTCTTCGATCGGCACGACGACCGACAGGTCGAACGCCTTCGTCGCTTTCGGCGCCACGATGTCGACGGGCTGAGCGCCGCCGAGGAACCGGGCGACCTCGTCGATCGGTCGCACCGTGGCCGAGAGGCCGATGCGCTGCGCGGGCTTCTCGAGGAGCGCATCGAGCCGCTCGAGGCTCACCGCGAGGTGGGCACCGCGCTTGGTGGCCGCCACGGCGTGCACCTCGTCGATGATGACGGTGTGCACGCCGCGGAGCGTCTCGGCGGCCTGGCTCGTCAGCATGAGGTACAGCGACTCGGGCGTCGTGATGAGGATGTCGGGCGGGTCGGTGACGAGCTTTCGACGGTCGCTCGAACTCGTGTCGCCGGAGCGCACGCCCACGGTCACGCCGGGGACCTGGATGCCGAGGCGCCGGGCCGACTGCCCGATCCCGACGAGCGGCGACCGGAGGTTCCGCTCGACGTCGACGCCGAGGGCCTTGAGCGGTGAGATGTAGAGGACGCGCGTGTTGGTCGCCGGGGTCTTCGGGGCGGCCTTCTTGCCGCGGCGCGGGGGCTCGGCATCCGGAATCTCAGGCGCCTTCTCGCGGAAGATCCGATCGATCGCGAAGAGGAAGGCCGAGAGGGTCTTGCCGGAGCCGGTGGGCGCGACGACGAGCGCGTTGCGCCCGGACGACACCGATTCCCACGCGCCTTTCTGGGCATTGGTCGGGGCCGAGAACGCACCGCGGAACCAGTCCTGCGTCGCAGGACCGAATCTGTCGAGGACGTCAGCCATGCCGACATCCTCTCTCGGACCTCCGACATCGGGTCGGGGTTGACGTTCGCCCGCCGCGGAACGGCGGTTCCTCCGCCCGGCGGAAGCGTCTCCGTCCCCGGGCGGAGGCGGTCTCCACCGGCGCTGTCTAGCGTGGGGACATGAACAGCGCATCGTCGTCCCCGCGGGCCGCCGTCGCGGTCGTGTCCGTCTCCGTCCTGCTCGGCCTCGCCATCGGTGCCGCCCTGTGGCTCGGCTCGCAGAACCTCCTCATGGGCGCCACGATCGGTGGCATCCTGGCCCTGCTCTTCGGTGGTTTCGCGGTCTTCGCGGTACGCGCGGCGGCGTCCTCGCCCGGCGGCTTCGGCACCGACGCGGGTGCCGTGGTCATCGGCGGCGGGGGCTGCGGCGACGGCGGCGGTGGAGGCGGCGACGGCGCCTGTTGAGGTCACGACGCGCGCTCGACGAGCCTCCCGTCCTCCAGCTCCAGAAGGAGATCCAGCCCGAGGCGCGCGAGGAACGCGTCGTCGTGGCTGACCACGAGCACCGCCCCGCGGTACGCCTGCAGCGCTGAGACCACCTGGTCGACCGTGTCGAGGTCGAGGTTGTTCGTCGGCTCGTCGAGAACGAGGAGCTGCGGCGGCGGATCGGCCAGCAGCAGCCGGGCGAGGGCGACGCGGAAGCGCTCGCCGCCGGACAGCGATCCGAGGGGGCGCGCGACCGCGTCTCCACGGACGAGGAAGCGGGCGAGTCGATCGCGCACCGCCGCGACGGGAACGTCCGGCGCCGCCGCGCAGACCGTGTCGAGGACGGATGCCGCGTCGTCGAGACCGTCGAGACGCTGGGGGAGGTAGCCGACGTGCTCCACGCTCGCTCGAGCGTGGACCGCAGCCTCCGTGCCGTGCACGATGCTCTGCAGCAGCGTCGTCTTCCCGGTACCGTTCCGCCCCACCAGGGCGACCCGCTCGCGTCCGGTGACGATCCACTCGCGCTCGCCGTCGCCCAGGGTCAGGATGCGCCGACCGGGCGCGTTGCCCGGATCGGGCAGATCGATGCGCACCACGTCGTCATCGCGGACGCGCGCCGACGCCTCGTTCAAGGCCGCGCGCGCGGCATCCTCCTTGCCCTTCATCTCCGAGCTCAATCGGCCCGCGCTCACCTGCGCCGCGTTGGCGCGTCCTCCCGCGATGATTTTCGGAACCCGCTTCTCGACCTGCGCCTTGTGCGCGACGCGGGCGCGGGTGGCGAGCTTGTCGTACGACTCGATGCGTTGCCGTCGCTCGCGGCGGAGGCTCTGCGCGGCGTCGCGCTCGGCGCGGACAGCGGCTTCCTGCTCCGCGTCGCGGTGCGCTCTCCAGACGCTGTACGGACCGCTGACGACGCTGAGGGTGTGGCCGTACAGCTCGGCGGTGGCATCCATCAGCTCCAGCAGGCCCACGTCGTGACTCACCACGACGAGGGTGCCGGGCCACGCCTGCACGAGTTCGCTCACCCGCGCGCGGGCCTCGCGGTCGAGGTCGTTCGTCGGCTCGTCGAGCAGCGTGATGTCCGCCGCGCGGGCGCGCAGCCCGACGAGCGCGGCCAGCATCGTCTCACCGCCGGAGAGCTCGCCGACGGTGCGATTCAGCGCGTCGGACGCCACACCGGCCTCGGCGAGCAGGGCGTGAGCGCGTGTCTCGACGTCCCAGTCGTCGCCGACGGCGTCGAAGTGGTGCGGAGCGACGTCGCCCGACTCGATCGCGCGGAGGGCGGTCAGCGCCTTCTCGACCCCGAGGAGCGATGAGACCGGTCGGCGCGGATCGGCTGCCAGACGCTGGGGGAGCATCGCGACCTCACCGGATGCCGAGACCGAGCCGGACGTCGGGGTGATGTGCCCCGCGGCGAGACGGAGGAGCGTGGACTTGCCGGCGCCGTTGCGGCCGACGAGACCGATGCGCCCGCGGCCGAGCGCGCCCGAGACGCCGTCGAGGGCGACGGTTCCGTCGGGCCACTCGAGGCGGACGTGGTCGAAGACGAGGGAGGGGGACGGTGAAGACATGACGGAACTCCGGGAACGCGGGATGCGCGGACGCCGGACCCGTCCGCATCAGCGGAGGGATGCCGAGAAACGGCGGGTCGACGGGTCAGCGCGCGGACAGGGGCGCGGAAGCGTCGACGTTCTTCACCGGAGGAGACCTCGTTCTCAGGGACAGGGCTGTCCACGATAGCCGACCCGGGAGCCACGCGGAACCCCGCCGCTGTCGGTCGCCGTGGTTAGTCTGTCGGCGTGGTTGCTTCCTCCCCCCTGGACCGCCGGAAAGCCGACGATAGGCGGCGTCGACTCCTCTTCGCGTGGGCGGTGACGTTCCCCGCCTGGGTGATCGTGTTCGTCGTCGTCGGTGTCTTCATGGGTGATGTCGTGGGCGGTCTCCGCACCGGGGCGCTCTTCGGCGCGGTGATGGGCGGGCTGGGCTCGATCCCGACCGGCCGGGGCGGAGGCTCGGTCTCGTCGTCGAACTACGTCGACAGCGGCTTCGCGTCGGATGCCTCGTGCGGCGACAACGGCGGCGGAGGGGACGGTTCGCACTGCTGAGTCAGCCCGCGGCCGCGCGGTCGGCGAGGCGCGCGTCGAGGAACGCGCGGACGTCGTCGAGCTCGTCCTGCGAGATCGAGTGCGTGAGCCCCGGGTGGACCCGGCCGCTCAGCTCGCTGTGTCCGGGAAGCCACTGCGCCGTCGCGTCGATCAGGTGCGCGGGGATGACGTCGTCGGCCGCGCCCCGCCCCCAGAACACCGGGGGCCGTCGCTCGGCGAGGACCGCGTCGCCCGGCAGCTCACCGCCGGCCGCATAGCCGGCCAGCACGACCGCGAACGACACCGCGTCGGGGTCGGCGCGCAGCGTCTGGAGCGCGACGGCGCCGCCCTGTGAGAAGCCGAGGAGTCCCACGGGGGCGTCGCCGACGACATCCTGAACCCACGCCAGCACGGATCGCGCCGCGCGGGTGACGGCGTCGGGGTCGCGTCCGTCGAGGCCCTCGATCGGATACCACGAGGCTCCCGGCATCGGCCACGGCGGCGCGAGCGGAGCGCGGACGCTCGCGACCACGAACTCGGACGGAAGATACGGCACGAGACCGAAGAGATCGTGCTCGTCGGAGCCGTAGCCGTGCAGCAGGAGCAGGACCGGCCGATCCCCGCGCTCGGCCGGGGGCACCGACCACCGCACGAGGGAGGAGTCGAGAGAGAGGGGCGCGCTCATGCGGCCATTGTGGCAAAGGCCTCCGACATCGGGCGCGGGCAGCGGGCCCTGACATCGAGCCTCGACGGCGAACCCTGCCGGCGGGGAAGCGGGTCCCGGCGGGGGTGGTTCCGGGAGGGGACGCCGCTCCGACGCCGGATTTCGTCCCCTGCGGGCTGCGGAACGCGCCCTCGCCCTCCGCGGACACGCGGCATCGGGAGCGGTCGGTTGATATACAGGGAGCATGGCTGTTCGCACACCCGACCCCGAGCCCGGCGACAACGGCGGGGAGCGCGAGCCGCTGTCCGGCCCCTTCTCGGGCGCCCCCAGCGGTCCGAACACCAACCCGGGCTGGCTTAGCGAGGTCGAGCTGGCCGAGGCGCGGCGACGACTCCCGATGCTCTACGTCGAGGCGCTCCCGGTGCGCACCGACGGGATGGGCATGGTGACGCAGGTCGGGATCCTGCTGCGCGCGACGCCGCTCGGAGAGATGACACGCACCCTCGTCTCGGGGCGCGTGCGCTACGGCGAGACGGTGCGCGACGCGCTGTTCCGGCACGTCGAGAACGACCTCGGACCGATGGCCTTCCCGCTCCTCCCGCCGCAGCCGGCGCCGTTCACGGTGGCCGAGTACTTCCCGCTTCCGGGTGTCAGCGCGTTCCACGACGACCGGCAGCACGCCGTCGCGCTCGCGTTCGTCGTGCCCGTCACCGGCACGTGCGAACCGCGCCAGGACGCGCTCGAGGTCACGTGGCTGTCGCCCGAGGAAGCGGCATCCGACGCTCTCGCCGCCGAGATGGAGGGCGGTCGCGGCACCCTCGTGCGTCAGGCGCTCGCCTCGGTGGGCGCGCTGCGCTGACCTTTGCCGGTGTCGGAGGCCCTGTCTAGGGTCGGAGGATGCCGATCACCGAACCTGCTCCGCTGCTCCTGCCCACGGACGCCGCCGGGTGGACGAGCTTCGTCACCGACCGTCCCGCCACCCGTCGCGCGCGTATCGATGCGATCGACGCCCGTCTCGCGACGGCGGACGATCTGCCCACCGCCGAGCGGCTGGAGCTCTGGAACGACGCCGACATCGCCTTCGCCGAAGCGTTGTCCGAGGCGCACCTGCTGAGCGAGTCGCATCCGGATGCCGAGATCCGTCGCCTCGCGGAAGAACAGGTCCAGCAGTTCGAAGCCCTTCAGGCTCGGCGTCTGCTGGACCGGGGGCTGTGGAGGGCGTTCGCCGAGGCCGATGAGACCGGCCTCGGCGACGACGAGCTGCGGCTCCTCACGCACATCCGTCGCGACTTCCGGCGGGGTGGTGTCGATCTCGACGACGCAGCGCGCGAGCGCGTCCGCGAGCTGAGCGACCGCGACACCGAGTTGTCGTTGACGTTCTCGCGCCACATCCGTGAGGGCAGACGCGAGATCCGGGTGCCGGCGACCGCCCTCGACGGCTTGCCCGCTGACTTCGTCGCCGATCATCCGGTCGACGACGAGGGGAAGGTGACGTTGACGACCGAGTACACCGACCTCATGCCGGTGCGGGAATACGCCCGCGATCGCTCCACGCGCCATGCGCTGGTCGCCGCCTACAACGACCTGGCCTGCCCCGAGAACGAGCCCGTGCTCGCCGAGTTGCTGGCTGTGCGAGCGGAACGCGCCGCGCTGCTCGGATACGGCGACTGGGCCGATTACGAGACCGAGACGCGCATGATCGGATCGAGCGCCGCCGTCGACGCGTTCCTGACGCGCGTGGCCGATGCGGCGGCGCCCGCGGCAGCGGTCGAGTACGACCGCATCCTCGAGCGGCTGCGCCGTGACGACCCGTCCGCTGAGGCCGTCACGATCGCTGACTTCTGGTACCTGTTGAGCGCCCTGAAGCGCGAGGAGTACGACGTCGACGCGCAGGTCGTGCGGTCCTACTTCCGGTTCGATCGCACGCTGGACGGCGTGCTCGAGACGACCGCGAGTTTGCTCGATGTCTCGTACGTGCCCGTCGACGCCCCGTCGTGGCATGACGACGTGCGCGCCTACGACGTCGTGCGCGGCGACGAGCGGCTCGGCCGCATCCACCTCGATCTCCACCCGCGCGATGGAAAGTACAACCACGCCGCGTGCTTCCCGCTCGCGCCCGGAATCTCCGGCCGATCCCTCCCCGAGGGTGTCCTGCTCTGCAATTTCTCACGCGGCCTGCTCGAGCACGACGAGGTCGTCACCTTCTTCCACGAGTTCGGTCACCTCGTGCACGAGATCATCGGTGGCCACCAGCGGTGGGCACGGTTCACCGGCGTCGCGACCGAGTGGGACTTCGTCGAGGCGCCGAGCCAGCTGCTCGAGGAGTGGGCCTGGGATGCCGGGGTGCTGGCATCCTTCGCCCTGAACGACGCCGGAGAACCGATCCCCGCCGATCTCGTCGCCCGCATGCGGACGGCCGACGCGTTCGGCCGTGCGCTCGAGGTGACACGCCAGCTCGGGCACGCGACGACGTCGTACCGCCTGCACGTCGAGCGCCCGTCCGATCTGCGGAGCGCCGTCGACGGCTACTACCGGGCGGCCAGCCCCGTGACGCCTCTCGATGGCTCGCACTCTTATGCCGGTTTCGGCCACCTGACCGGATACGGCGCGTGCTACTACACCTACCAGTGGAGCCTCGTGATCGCGCGCGATCTGCTCTCGGCCTTCGGCGACGACCTGTTCGACGCCGAGACCGCCGAGCGGTACCGCCGCGAGATCCTCGAGCCGGGCGGCTCGCGCGACGCGCGCGACCTCGTCACCGCTTTCCTCGGGCGAGAGAGCACCTTCGACGCCTACCGCGACTGGCTCGCGGGTTCCTGAGGCGGTGAGGGCCGTGGCATCCGGGGTTCGGATGCCACGGCCACTGGCTGGGGTGCGCGGCCTCCGCGCCGGGGTCGGGCGGTCGGCTCGGGCTCGGCTCGGTCCCGGGCGGGTCGCGTCAGGCCGACGTCTCGCGGGCGATCGCCGCGATGAAGGCGTCGATGTCGCTCTCGGTGGTGTCGAACGAGCACATCCAGCGCACCTCGCGTCGCAGCTCGTCCCAATCGTAGAAACGGAAGCTCTCGCGCAGACGATCGGCGACACCCGCGGGAAGCGTCGCGAACACGCCGTTCGCCTGGGTCGGCTGGGTGAATTCGACGCCCTGGATCGACCCGTCTGCGAGGCCCGCCTCGACACCGGCGCGCAGGCGCTGCGCCATGGCGTTCGAGTGGCGCGCGTTGTGCAGCCACAGGTCGTTCTCGAGCAGGGCGACGAGCTGCGCCGAGACGAAGCGCATCTTGCTCGAGAGCTGCATGTCGAGCTTTCGCAGGTAGGTGAGCCCGGTGGATGCCGCAGGGTCGAGCACGACGATCGCCTCGCCGATCATGGCGCCGTTCTTCGTCCCGCCGAAGCTCAGCACGTCCACACCCGCGTCGCGCGTGAAGGTCCGCAGCGGCACGTCGAGGGCGGCCGCGGCATTGGAGATGCGAGCGCCGTCCATGTGCAGGCGCATGCCGTGCCCGTGGGCGTGGTCGGCCAGGGCGCGGATCTCGTCGACCGTGTACAGCGTGCCGAGCTCGGTCGACTGCGTGATCGAGACGACGAGCGGCTGCGCGCGGTGCTCGTCGCCCCATCCCCAGGCCTCGCGATCGACGAGATCAGGGGTGAGTTTCCCGTCGTCGGTGGGGACGGTCAGCAGCTTGATGCCGCCGACGCGCTCGGGGGCGCCGCCCTCGTCCACGTTGATGTGGGCGGTGGAGGCCGAGATCACGGCGCCCCAGCGCGGCAGCATCGACTGCAGCCCGACGACGTTCGCTCCCGTGCCGTTGAAGACCGGATAGGCCTCGACCCCCTCGCCGAGGAGCCCGACGAAGAGCTCCTGCAGGCGAGCGGTGTAGACGTCTTCGCCGTAGGCGACCTGGTGGCCCTCGTTGGCCGCGGCGATCGCGGCGAGGACGTCGGGGTGGATGCCGGAGTAGTTGTCGGAGGCGAAACCGCGCACCGACACGTCGTGGAGGGAAGTCACGGTCCCAGCCTAACTTCGGCCTCTTATCCCCAGCCGGGCAGATCGACGAACCATCCCCCGATCGGTGCCGAGGTGCAGCCGTGTGTCGGAGGGCCCGACGAGAATGAGGGGATGCACCTGGACCCCGAAGCGCTCAGCATCGCGGGCGAGATTTTCTCGCCCGCGGCGATGACGCGCGCAGACCGGCTCCTCGTCTACGGCTCCGTCGAGGTCGGCGATGTGAAGACGATCGGCGACGTCCGAGTGGTGACCGCGCAGTCCTTCGGCGCGGCGGGGTACGAGCACCTCGAGCTGCGGGTTCCCGGCGATGTCGCGCGGCTGTCGGGGTGGTGCTCGTGCGGGCGAGGGCCCGAATGCGAGCACTCCTGCGCGGCGGCGCTCCTGCTGTTCGACCGGTTGATCGCGGCCGGGCGACCGCCGCGGCCAGAGTGGCAGCGCTCCCTCGACGAGCTCTTCCTCTCCGCCCCGCCCGCCGACGAAGAGCCCCCGTTCGAGCTCTGTCTGTTCCTGTCGATCCGCCGCGGGGGCGGGCACGGGCGCAGCACTGCTCTCACCCTGACGGCGCGTCCCGGCGTGCGCGGTACGCGAGGCACGTGGATCAAGGGGCGCGCCGGGTGGTCGGCTCTCGCGGCGCTGCCGGCCGATCCTGCGGCCCGCGCCGCCCTCGACAGCCTGGGCCGCCTCGGCCGGTCCGGACCGGGTGCGTTCCTCTCCGACGAATGGATGCCGCTCTCCGCCGTCCCACCGCACTCGCTGTGGATGCAGCTCGACGCCGTTCTCGCAGCCGGCGTCCCGATCGTCTCCGGTTCCGGCATGCACCACCCGGTGGACATCCCCGCCGAGGCCGTCCGCGCCGCTGTCGCGCTCGAGCGACGCGGGTCGAGCCTGCAGATGCGCGGCATCGTGGAGGGCGTCGCCGAAGAGGTCGCCTCGCTGTCGTCCTGGGTCGTGGGCGACCCGGCCGTCGCCGTCGCCTTCGTCGCCGATCGCGACGGCGCCGACGAAAGGATCACGCTCGCGCGACTGTCGACCCCGGCGCCCGCACCCGTGCGCGGACTCCTCGCCCGCCCGAACGCGCTCACCATCGATGCGACGAGCGCCGACACCTTCCTGGCCGACTACCTGCCGCGCCTCCAGCTCGATGCGCCCGTCGTGTCGCCACGTGGCACCGTCGAGGTGCCCGCCGCTCCTCTGCCGGTACTCGAACTCCTCGTCGATCATCAGGGCGAGGGTGCATCGATCTCGGCGCGGTGGGATCGCTCGTCCACGCGCGGCCGCCACCACCCCGAGCACGAGAGCGCCGTGTGGGCGGCCGCCTCCGCCGTCGCCTCCGATGCGCGGATCATCCTCCCTGAGCCGTACCCGTCGGGAAAGACGCCTCCGAGGCCGCTCGTTCCGGCGGCGGCGGCGATCCTCTCCGTCGAGGTGCTGCCGCGCCTCCGCGAGATCGATCATGTGCGCGTGCTCGTCACCGGCTCGGCACGGGACTACCGCGCGGCACCCGAGGCTCCGGTCGTCGAGCTGACCACCGCCACCGACGACGGCAGTGACTGGTTCGATCTTCACGCGCGGGTGAGCGTCGGCGACGTCGAGGTCGACTTCACCGACCTGTACACGGCATTGGCGCTGGGCGACAGGGTGCTCTTCCTCGGCGACGGAGAGTACGTCCGCCTCGACACCCCCGAGTTCGCGCGCTTGCGAGCGGTCATCGACGAGGCCCGGACGCTCGCCGACCGGCCGGAGTCGCAGCTGAAGCTCAACAGGTACAACGTCGGCCTGTGGGACGACCTGTCGGAGCTGGGCATGATCGCCGCGCAAGAGGCCGAGTGGTGGCTGCGGGTGAGGGGGCTCACCGACGAGGCAGCGCTCGAGACCGTCGATCCGCCGGCGGGCCTTCGTGCGACGCTGCGCGACTACCAGCGTGCGGGTCTCGACTGGCTGCACTTCCTGCGCACACAGGGACTCGGCGGCGTCCTGGCCGACGACATGGGTCTCGGCAAGACGGTGCAGACGATCGCCATGATGGAGGCGGCACGCGCCGCGGATCCGACCATGGCGCCGTTCCTCATCGTCGCTCCGACGAGCGTCGTCGGGAACTGGGCCCGCGAGTGCGCGACGTTCGCGCCGGGCCTCGACGTGCGCGTCGTCACGGCGACGCAGGCGCGACGGGCGACGAGCATCCAAGAGACGGCCGCCGGGGCGCACGTCGTCGTCACGAGCTATGCGCTGTTCCGACTCGAGCAGGAGCAGTACGCCGAGGCCGACTGGTCCGGGCTGGTGCTCGACGAGGCGCAGCAGATCAAGAACCCCGCCTCTCGCGGCTATCGCGCCGCCCGGGCGCTGTCGGTGCCCTTCACGTTGGTCATCACGGGCACCCCGATGGAGAACAACCTCCTCGAGCTGTGGGCCCTCATGTCGCTCGTCGCTCCGGGACTCCTCGGGACGCGCGAATCCTTCACGACCCTCTATCGGACGCCGATCGAGAAGCACTCCGACGCCGCGCGCCTCGACCTCCTGCGTCGCCGGATCCGTCCATTCCTGCTGCGGCGCACGAAGGATCTCGTCGCGTCGGAGCTTCCCCCGAAGCAAGAGACCATCATCGAGGTCTCCCTCCACCCGACGCACCGCAAGCTCTATGACCGGCGCTTCCACCGGGAGCGGCAGCGTCTGCTCGGGCTGCTCGACGACGCCGAGGGAAACAGCTTCGCGATCTTCCGATCGCTGACGATGCTCCGGCAGCTGGCGCTCGATCCCGCCCTGGTCGACGAGGGAGAGGCCCCGTCCGCGAAGCTCGACGCCCTGGAGGAGTTGTTGGTCGAGGCCGCCGCCGAAGGGCACCGCGTCCTGGTACTGAGCCAGTTCACGCGTTTCCTCCGCGCCGCCCGGGAGCGCTGCACCGAGGCGGGACTCGCCTCGGGATATCTCGACGGCACGACCACGAACCGGCAGGTCGAGATCGATCGGTTCCGTGAGGGTGACGACCCCGCCTTCTTCGTGTCGTTGAAGGCGGGTGGCGTCGGGCTCAATCTGGTCGAGGCCGACTACGTGGTGCTGCTCGACCCGTGGTGGAACCCCGCCGTCGAAGACCAGGCGATCGACCGCGCGCACCGGATCGGGCAGACGCGCCCGGTGATCGTGTACCGCCTCGTCGCGGCGGAGACCGTCGAAGAGAAGGTGGTCGCGTTGCGCGAGGCCAAGGCCGAGCTGTTCTCGCGCGTCCTCGACGGCGGCAGTGACGAGGGTGGATCCTTCGCGGGGGGACCGCGCCTCACCGCCGACGACATCCGGAGCCTGCTGGACTGACGTCCTGCGACGCCCAGTGGCCCCGGGGATGGTCCGTTCGACGGCCCCGGCATGGCGGCCGCCGGACTCTCGCAACGACGGGCGTCTGGCCGATGTCGGAGGTCGGGTCTACCGTGTGGCTATGTCCGCCGAACCGTCTTCCGCCGCCGTCGTCGCGGGCGCTCCCACGGGTGGAAACCGCACGTTCCTCGCGGTTCTCGTCAACACCGCCGCGGCCAACGTCACCACGAGCTTCCTGTGGTTCGCCCTCACCTTCTGGGTCTACCTCGAGACGCGTTCTGTCCTGGCCACCGGCATCGTCGGCGGCGCGTACATGCTTCTCCTCGCCGTGTTCGCGATGGTCTTCGGCTCGATCGTCGACCGACACCGCAAGCACCGCGTCATGGTGTTCTCCGGGCTCGTCACCCTGACGGCGTTCCTCGTCGCCGGCGCGCTGTGGCTGGCTTTCCCCGAGTCGGCCCTGCTCGATCTCGGCGGACCGTGGTTCTGGGTGTTCTCCGCGGTCATCCTCGCGGGCGCTGTCGTCGAGAACATGCGGAACATCGCCCTGTCCACCACCGTCACCCTTCTCGTGCCGGTCGAACGTCACGCCAACGCGAACGGTCTCGTCGGGACGGTCCAAGGCCTGGCGTTCGTGGTCACGAGCGTCTTCAGCGGCCTCTCCGTCGGGTTCCTCGGCATGGGCGGAACGCTGGCCATCGCTATCGGGCTCACGCTCGCCGCACTCGTGCACCTGCTCACCATCCGCATCGCCGAAGAGAAGCCGGCGGCAGGGGCCGAACCGGGGCCGATCGTCGATCTGCGCGGAGCGTGGCGCGCCGTCCGGGCGGCCCCCGGGCTCATCGCGCTCATCATCTTCTCGACCTTCAACAACCTCATCGGTGGCGTCTACATGGCGCTGATGGACCCGTACGGGCTCGACCTCTACCGATGGGAGATCGACGGACGGGTCTACAACGCCGAAGTCTGGGGCGTCGTCCTCGCGATCACCGCGACGGGCTTCATCGTCGGAGGCGGCCTCGTCGCGAAGTTCGGCCTCGGTCCAAATCCCATCCGCACGATGCTGTGGGTCGTCATCGGGATGGGCGTGCTCGGGGCGATCTTCACCCTGCGGGAATGGGGGTGGCTCTTCGCGGTGGGGATCTGGGTCTACATGGCACTTATCCCGGTCGTCGAGTCCGCCGAGCAGACCGTCATTCAGAAAGTCGTGCCCTTCGCCACTCAGGGGCGGGTGTTCGGATTCGCCGCCGCCGCCGAGTCGGCCGCAGCGCCGGTGACGTCGTTCCTGATCGCGCCGATCGCGGCCTTCGCGATCATCCCCTACATGGACGGCGACACGGGGAAGGCAACCTGGGGTTGGCTGCTCGGCGAGGGGCACTCCCGCGGCATCGCGCTCGTCTTCGTCTTCGCGGGTCTCTTCATGGTGATCGCGGCTTCCCTTGCTTTCCTTACCCGCTCCTACCGCACGCTCTCTCTTCAGTACCGCACGGCCGAGGTGAACGCCGAGGTCGTCGAGACGGGCGTTTCGGATGCCGAGGGCACCACGTCGTCCGTGCCCCCGCGGCCGGGCCCAGACGGCGATGTCGCGCCGAGCGGTCCTCCACCCGAGGTCCAGCGAACGGTCGAGACCACCGTTGGTCACACCGCCCGTGCTGACGGACACGGGGACGCGAGGATAGCCCCCGCCGCGCCGGATCGTGGGCGGGACTGAGGGGGCACCACACACGTCGGCGCGAAGACGAGACCTGCGCTCTCGACGACGCGTATCGGTTCGGGACGGACGGACGTGCCCGCCCGGCGGGGTCAGTCCGCCCCCTCGATCCCGATCACCACGTCGTTCAGCACGGCGGCCTCGTCGTCCCACAGAGCAAGGAAGGAGGCGGCCAGAGCATCCTCGAGGCCGGCGAGGCTCTTGACCCGGAAGATGACGGCCGCCGCCGTGGGTTCCCGCGCCGCGTCGCGCGCGTCTTTCGCATAGCCCTGACCGACCGCGCGAACCCAGGTCTCCGAGGCGGCCTTCACCGTCGCGTAGTTGGCGCCGCCCGCGAGGGGGCGCGCGACCGAGGTCGAAGAGACGATCGCCAAGCGGCCGGCATCCGAGGTTCTGAGGTCTTCGTCGAAGGAGCGGCTCACGTGCCGCAGAGCCGTGAGCGAGCGCAAGAGGAACGCGAAGTCGTCGTCGCTCTGACCCGCGAGTCCGCCGCCTCCGCGCCAACCGCCGACGAGGTGCAGAAGACCGTCGACCCGGCCGTGTGCCGAATGCACGTGATCAACAAGGGCGTCGACCGCGTCGGAATCGGTGAGGTCGCAGCGTCGAACCGCGACGCCGGGGACCTCGGCCGCGACCGACGCCAGGCGGTCGTCGTCGCTGCCGACGACCACCACGCGAGCCCCGGCGTCGAGCAGCACCCGGGCGGCGGAGCGTCCCGCAGCGCTCGTGCCGCCCGCCAGGAGCACCAGTCGGTCCCGCACGCCTTCGTCCATGGCCACCACGTCGGTCATCATCGCCTCCCTCATCCAGTGTGTCCCGCCCCGCGCGCCCCGTCGAGGCCGTTCGCGCCCACCCTCGTCGAGTGTCCAAGAAACGCCGTGTGGCCGTGGGCGGTTATGTCGTGTTCTGGACACTCGCCGGGGGAAACCCGCCGCGGGGGCGGAGCGGCGCCTCAGTCCGTGCCGCGGATGCCCTCGGTCGAGGCGATCACGGGGCGCATCTTCTTCTCGAGTGCCTCGAAGAACATCGACAGCGGGAACTCGTCGTCGAGCACGGCGTCGGTGTAGCCCTTCGGCAGACCCGCGAGCACGTCATCGGGCAGACCGCGTGCCCACACCGAGGCGGGGTGCGGGGTGACGACCGAGCGCACCAGGTCGTAGGCGGCGAGCCAGTGCGCCGTCTTCGGGCGGTCGATCGAGCGCCAGTACAGCTCGTCGATCGCGTCGGCGAGGGCGATCACCGCGGCGGGGACCTCGTCCCAGTCGAAGGCGAGCGACGTGTCCGTCCAGTGCAGCACGCGGCGCTGGTGCAGCCACGCGAACAGCAGCTGACCGCCGAGGCCGTCGTAGTTGCGCACACGCGACCCCGTGATCGCGAAGCGGAAGATGCGGTCGAAGATCACCGCGTACTGCACGAGCCCGGCGTGTTCGAGCATGGCCTGCTCCGCGGCATCCAGCTCCGGTCCCTGAGCCTGTCGAAGTGACAGGCGGGCCTGCAACGCGACGCATTCGCGGAACGCGGTGAGGTCGCACCGCAGCTCCTCGAGCGAGTACAGGAAGAACGGCATGCGCTGCTTGATCATGAACGGGTCGAAGGGCAGATCGCCGCGCATGTGGGTGCGGTCGTGGATGAGATCCCACATGACGAACGTCTGCTCGGTGAGCGACTGGTCGTCGAGCATGCGGGCGGCGGCCGCGGGGAGCTCGAGCTTCGTGATCTCGGCGGCGGCGCGGGTCACGCGGCGGTAGCGGGCGGCCTCGCGGTCCTGGAAGATCGCGCCCCACGTGAACGTCGGGATCTCGCGCATCGCGACCGTCTCGGGGAACAGTACGGCCGAATTGGTGTCGTACCCCGGGGTGAAGTCGATCAGGCGCAGCGAGACGAACAGCCGGTTGGTGTACTCCGTCTCGAGCCGGGCGATGAAGTCGGGCCAGATGGCCTCGACGAGGATCGCCTCGACGTGCCGATCACGCGAACCGTTCTGGGTGTACATCGGGAAGATGACGAGATGACGGATGCCGTCGACCCGGTGCTCCTGGGGCTGGAACGCCACGAGCGAGTCGAGGAAATCGGGCACACCGAGTCCGGCGTCGCGCCAGCGCTGGAAGTCCGCGATCGAGGCGTCGAGGTAGGCGGCGTCGTGCGGGAAGAGGGGCGCGAGAGTCTCGATGGCCTCGACGATGTCGTCGAGGAGCGGGGCGGCGGCTGCCGCGTCGGCGATCGACCCGTCGCTCGCCTGCAGACCCTGCAGTGCGACGGTCGCGCTCTTCAGCTGCGCCCACGCCGGAGTGAGCTCGACCTCGGCGACGGTGCGGCCGTCGAGCAACTCGTGCGAGGCGCGGGAAGGCGTCGCGATGGTCATGGCATCCTCCGTTCAGCGGGAAATATTCCTGTCAGAATGTCATGCTAACGGAAAACTTACACGTGGCGCCAGGATGATGTCGCGGCACCCTGATACTGTCGACGCCATGACCGAGGCTTCTGCCCGCCCCGCGCGCCTCGATGACGCCGTCGATGCGGCGATCGTCCGCGAGATCTCCCTCGACGCGCGCGCGACGCTGTCGCACCTGTCCGAACGGGTCGGTCTGTCCGTCTCCGCCGTTCAGTCGCGATTGCGTCGGCTGGAAGCGCGCGGAATCGTGCGAGGTTACCGGCCGGTCCTCGATGCCGAGGCTCTCGGTCGCCCTCTCGCGGCTTTCGTCGAGATCACGCCACTCGACCCCGCGCAGCCCGACAACGCGCCAGAGCTGCTGGCGCACCTCACCGCGATCGAGGCGTGCCACTCCATCGCGGGAGACGCGGCGTACATGTTGTTCGTCCGTGTGCCGACGCCGCGTGATCTCGAGGAGCTGATCCGCGACATCCGCGCGGCGGCGCACGTGAACACGCGCACGACGATCGTCCTCCAGACCTTCTTCGAGGCGCGGCCGATCGAACCGGCCGATTTCCCGGCCTGACTTCTCCTCCCCAGACGCCTCATCCCGGCGAGCGTCCACGAATACATCGCGGGACGGATGCCGCGTCCCCCGCGGGTCTGTAGCGTTGCCGCGATGCTCTCCCTCCGCCCGCTGCGCCGATACCAACTGGTGACCGACCTCGTCCTCGCCGGGATCTTCGGGCTGCTCGCGCTCGCCGTCGAACTCGCATCGACCGAGCCCTCTGCTCTCGAGAACATCGGGGCGTGCGTCATGGTGGTGGCGTTCACGGGGGCTGTCGCTCTGCGGCGTTTGAGCCCCGGACTCGCCCTCTCCCTGGCCTGGGCGGGTGCCCTCCTGCAGATGGGCCTGGGGCGAGAACCTTCGCCGACCGACATGGCCATCTTCGCGGTGCTCTATACGACCGCGGCCTACGGTTCACGTCGGGTCTTCTGGACCGGCTTCGCCTCGGCCGTCGGCGGCGCCGTCCTGGTCACGCTGTACCTGGTCGTCCGCAGGCTGACGTCGCCCGTCCAGCCGAACGACGTGTTCGCGATCTTCGCCATTCTTCTGGCGGCGGCGTTCGCGCTCCTGCTCGCGTGGGTGACGGGAGCTCTGGTGCGAACGGCGATGCGAGCGGCGGAGAACAGTCGCGCGCAGCGCCTCGCCGAAGCCGAGACCATCGCGGAGCAGCAGCGCGTGCGCATCGCGCGCGATATGCACGATGTCGTCGCGCACTCGCTGGCCGTCGTGATCGCGCAAGCGGACGGGGCGCGATATGCCGCAGCCGCCGACCCGGACGCCGCTACGGCGGCTCTCGCCACGATCTCGACGACCGCTCGAGCCGCTTTGACAGACGTGCGCCAACTGCTCACGCAACTGCGCCATACGCAGGCCGAGGGGCCGCAGCCTCGCCTGACCGATCTCGATGCCCTGTACGCGCACGTCCGAGCCGCGGGTGTCGAACTCTCGGTCGACGTCGATCCGGCGCCCCCCGGGGAACCGCCGGCGGCGATCCAGCTCGCGGTTTACCGCATCCTGCAGGAAGCTCTGACGAACGCGCTTCGCCACGGCGTCGATCGCCACGTCGACGTCCACCTCGGGTGGTTGCCCGACCGCGTCGAGCTGACGGTCCGTAACGCCCGGGTGGACGGTCCGTCGCAGCCGTCGGGCGGACACGGTCTCATCGGGATGCGCGAACGCGCGCAGCTCGTCGGGGGCCGCCTGACCGCCGAGCCGCAGGGGCGCTTCTTCGTCGTCCGCGCGACGCTGCCCGTCGGGGCGCCGCAGTGAGCCCCGCACCCGACCAACAGTCGAGAGGAACCGACCGAGTGAGCACCACCCCCGTACGCATCGTTCTCGTCGACGATCAGGCGCTGTTCCGCGCCGGGATCCGGATGGTGATCGACTCGCAGCCCGACCTCGAGGTCGTCGGCGAAGCGTCCGATGGTCGCGAGGGCGTCGAGATGGTCCGCGCGATGCGACCCGATCTCGTGCTCATGGACGTGCGCATGCCGGTCATGGACGGGCTCACCGCGACGGCGGAGATCCTCCGCGAGCCCGGCGCACCCCGCGTGGTCGTGCTCACGACCTTCGACCTCGACGAGGCCGCCGCCCGCGCGATCCAGGGCGGCGCCAGCGGATTCCTGCTCAAAGACTCCGAGCCCGAGTTCCTCCTGTCCGCCATCCGGACGGTCCACGCCGGCTCAGCCGTCATCGCGGCGGAGGCGACCCGCGAACTCTTCGCCCACATCGCCGAGAACGGCACCGCCGAGCCCGTGCCGCAGAGCTACAACGACCTGACCGAGCGTGAACGCGAGATCTTCGTGCTCGCGGCGGCCGGCCTCAGCAATAGCGAGATCGCGGCGCAGGAGTTCCTCTCGGAGGCGACGGTCAAGACGCACATCAGCCGCATCCTCTCCAAGCTGGCGCTACGCGACCGCGTCCAGCTGGTCGTCTTCGCCTATCGGCACGGCCTGGTCTGAGCGGCAGCGCGTCCGGGGGGCGTGCCCGCGTCAGGTGCCCGCGGCACGCCTCCGCGTTTCGCGCCCGCGTCAGGCGTCGTCGTCGTTCGACTCGGGGTCGTAGGCCCAGGTCGGGGCGAGAGCCCGGATGCGGCCCTCGCGCCACTGCCACATCGCCCACAGCCCCGGCCAGAGCACGGGGGCGGCGGACCCGCCGATCGTGAGGCGCTCGCGCCACAGTGTCCGCCCGGGCTGACCGGGAGCCGCCGACACCGCCATCTGGTGGTCCCAGACGTCGAGGGCCGCGAGAGGACCGGTCAGCGGCACACCCCAGTCGCGGAACACCCGCACTCGACCATTCCCGTCGGTCGTCTCGCGATCGGCGACGGAGATCAACTGACGTCCGAGGGGGAGGGCGCCGGCCAGGCTCATCTGCACCGGGACGTCGTCGCCCGATGAGAACGAGGTCGGCATCTCACCGAGCGCTTCGACGTCGAGGAGCGGTCCGTACAGCTCCGCGACGGCGCGCGGGGAGTGGAGCGCTCGCCACGCGGCATCCGGATCGCAATCGATCACGAACTTCAACAGAATGCGCATGCTGCGAATTCTGCCGCACCGTCGGTGAGCGACACCCGGGTTGACGCCGGCGGGCGCGCGCACCCGGCTTAGGCTCGAGGGATGCCGAACGACCCCACCCCGCACGCCCAAGCGAACTACCAGGTGCGTCTCGACTGGGGTCGGCCGGGCCTCGACCGCCTCGCCCCGGCCGACGTCGTGATTCTCGTGCAGACCCTCGGACTCTTGGCCGATGCGCTCACCGCCATCGAAGCGGGGGCGACCTTGCCCGTCGAGGGGCTTCCGACCGCCGCTCTGGTGCGTGCTGCGGCCGGCGACGCGGCGGAGGTTCTCGTCGGCGGCATCCGGAATGCGCGTGCCGTGGCCGACCGCGTCCTCGAGATTCAGACGGCGCGGGCAGCGCGCACGAGCATCGCCCTCATCGCGGTCGGGTACCCCGACGGCTCGGATGCCGAGACCCTCCGCTTCGCCGTCGACGACCTGCTGGGGGCCGGGGCCGTCATCGCCGCACTCGGTGACCTCGGCATCGACCACGCCTCGCCCGACGCGGCCCTCGCGGGCGAGGGGTATCGCGCTCTCCGCGGAGCGGCCCGCCACCTCCTCTCGGCGAGCGGCACGGGTCGGTCGCTCACCGACGCCGGGCGTGCGGACGTGGTGCAGGCCGCGGCCGCGCGGGATGCGGCATCCGTCGTCCCAACGCTCATCGACGACGCGTTCCGCGCGGACTGACCCGCCCGGGCCCCGGCCCCGGCGGCCGCGCGGATCCGGAGATGGTGCGTGGATTCGGACCGAACGCGGGCTTTCGTCCGAATCCAAGCCGCTTTTCCGAATCTGCGGGGCCGGAAAGGCCCGAGCGCAGGAACTGCCCGCGCGCAGGAAAGGCCCGCGCGCGGGAACTGCCCGCGCGCCGAAAAGGCCCGCGTCAGCGCGGCGTCGCGGCCGCGAGGCGCGTCGCGCGGCTGATGTCGCGCCGGACCCACGACAGCGCGAAGCGCGGGTCGAAGTGCGGGGCGCATTTCGCGCACGACGTCGGCCGCGTCGCGCGGCGGTGCCGGTAGGCGACGTGTCCCGCGGGGCACGTGCCGACCCACGGGGCGAGTTCGTTGGCCGTCTCGCCGGCGTGGGTCGTTCCGCCGACGTAGCCGAGCTCTCGGGCGGTGCGCTTCCACACCGGGCCGTGCCCGGCTGCGCCGCCTGCGATGGCGTGCGCGACCTCGTGCAGCAGCGTCTGGTGATTGGTGTCGTCGTCGTAGCGTGCGGCGAGGTAGCGCGACACGCTGATCCGCTTGCGGGTGTAGTCGCAGAGCCCCGCGCGGCGTTTGGCGTTGTCGAAGCCGAACGTCCATGACGCGTCGAGGTGCAGGGCGATGAGCGCTTCTGCCCAGGTGCGCACGCGCTGCAGTTCGGACATGACCGGAAGACTAAGCGGGGGCTACGACATTCAGCTCGCGACGACCTCGCGCGAACGACGGCGGTCGGCGGCATCGATCGCGAGCAGCGTCGACTCGAGCTGGGCGTCGGTGGCTCCGGCGTTCTGACGGAGGAACAGCGCACGCTTGAAGTCGCGACGGGCGCTGTCGTAGTCGCCCTCGTCGTAGTGCACCTTGCCGCGGTGCTGCAGGGCGAACGCGGCGATGCTCGCCCAGTTCTGCCCCTCGGCTTCTTCGGCGCACATCGTCAGCTCCTGCTCGGCGGCGGCGTAGGCGCCGCGGCACTGCATGATCGTCGCGTGCAGGATGCGGGCGCGCAGAAGGTCGCGGCGAGTGCCCGCCATGCGGGCGACGCGCACCGACTGCTCCGAGATCGCGAGGGCCTCGTCGAAGCGGTCGAGCACCTTGAGCAGCCACACGCGCTCGAGCAGGGCGGGGAGGCTGCGCTGCGAGCCGATCTCGTCGAGACGCTCCGCGCACTCACGAGAGTCAGTGATCTCGCGCAATGTGTCGGGGTCATACCCGCGGATATAGCTCACCGTCGCTCCTCCCGAATGGCCGATGGTCTCCAGTCTGCGTCGCGAAGGCCGATGTGCCCAGCCGCCACGCGGTCAGCGTTCGAAGAGGGATGCCGAGGGCTTGGGAGACGGCGTGGCGTCGGCATCCGTCGCCGGACGCGCACCGCGCACGAACTCCTCGATCTCGGCTCCCTGCGACACCTTCGCGGGGTGCGGTCCGGCGGCCATGAGTCGCGGCAGCCACTCGACCGGAAGACGAGCCGCGGAGGCGGCGATCACGAGGTTGCCGAATCGGCGGCCCTTCAGCACCTGCACCTCGGCGAGGAGGATCACTTCGGGGAGCACCTCGCGCACCGTCGCGACCTGACGACGCGCGAACGCGAGGCCGGGCCCGTCGGAGACGTTGACGAGGAGCACGCCGTCGGGGGCGAGCAGGGCGGCGGCTTCGCGATAGAACTCCACCGTCGTCAGGTGCGCGGGCGTCTGCGCCCCCGAGTACACGTCGCTGACGAGGAGATCCACGGCGCCGGTGAGGCCGGCGGGAAGCCGCGAGAGGCCCGCGCGCGCGTCACCGATCCGCACGCGCACGGCGGCTCCGCGGGGGAGGGGGAGGTTCTCGCGGACGAGGTCCCACAGTCGGGGCTCGAGCTCGATGACCTGTTGCCGCGAGCCCGGCCGAGTGGCTTCGACGTAACGGGGAAGAGTGAGGGCACCCGCACCCAGGTGCACAGCGGTCAGCGGTTGTCCTGGCATCCGGAGTCGATCGATGACCGCGCCCATGCGGGCGATGTACTCGAAGTGCAGGTGCGTGGGGTCGTCGAGGTCGACGTGCGACTGCGGGGTGCCGTCCACCACGAGCTCGAAGCCCGAGACGAAGCCCGAGGGGGAGACGCGCGCGATCGAGCCGTCCGACAGTCGTGTCGTGGGGGCGTCGTCGGGTTCGATGCGCATTCGAGCCATTCCTCCACGTTAGGCCCTCGGCCCCGGAGCGTGCGGGGTGCGCCGAGCCCTCAGAAGCGCTCCAGTGAGACGGATGCCACGGAGGAGGGCGTCACGATGCTCACCGTCTCGTCGGGCAGGGGCGTCCATCCGTGGAGGGGGATGCCGGTGGTCGCGACCGCGCCGGGGGTGTGGCGCACATGGACGAGCGGTTGTCATCCGAGCGGTGTTCAGGCGGGAGGGTGAGGCCGGTGGCCGTCCGGAGCGTGGAGGGGAGCCGCGAACGCGCCAATCGTGACGCGAAAGCGGGGCCGACCACACCGGATGGTGGATCGGCCCCGCGGGTCGTTCGCGCGCTCAGGCCGGAACCCCCACCCCCTCCTTCTCCGACGCCTCCCGCTCCGCCGCCAGATCGGCCAGCACGGCCAGCTCCCGGTCGAGCTCGGACTCGCGGCGCGGAACCGCGAACGCGAGGGCGACGAAGGTTCCGAAACCGATGAGCGCCGAGATCAGCGTGGCCCAGCCGTCGAAGTCCGCCCCGATCAGCTCGTTCGGGATGTACAGGATGTCGTTCGGCACGCCGTACAGCGTCGGGGTGAGGGCGAGGAAGACCATGCGCACGACGAACCCGACGGCCATTGCGCCGAGGGCGGCGACCGCGCCGGGGCGCTTCCAGAACACCCCGATGACGAAGGGGGCGGCGAGGCACGCGAGCATCAGATCGAAGGCGAGGGTGAGCAGGATGCCGGTCTGGCTGACGCGGATCGCGAGCACGGCGCCGGCGATGACGAAGGGGATCATCGCCACGCGCGTCCAGCGCAGCAGCGGGTCGGGACCGGTGCCCGTGTGGCGGCGGACGGTGAAGATGTTGCGGACCGCGATGGCCGACGTCGCGAGCATCGCGCCCGAGGCGGTCGAGAACGACGCCGCGACGATGCCCGAGAGAACGAGGATCGCGATGATCGGCGGCGCGTAGTCGCTCAGCAGCGTGTACAGCACGGGACCGTTCTCGACCGAGATGCCGAGGGTCGACGAGACACTCAGCGCGACGATCGCGAAGATCGTGCCGATCGCGGCGGTGAGGCCCGCGGCCACGAAGCACGAGCGCTGCGCGACCGAGGGGCTCTTGGCGCCGAACACGCGCTGCATGAAGTCGATCGCGACGATGTCGCCGATCGCGAGCGAGATGAGGGTGGCCCAGTTGATCGGCGCGCCGGCGGCGGGGTCGCTGAGCTGCTCGAGGTCGAACGGGCCCATCCCCTCGGGGATGACGATGCCGTACGAGTACGCGACCCACGCGAGCAGCACGATGGCCGCCACGACGGTGATCGTCGTCTGGATCGCCGCCGTGTAGGCATCCGAGAACAGCCCGCCGGCGACCGTGTACGCGAGCACGAGGGCGACCGCGAGCACCACGCCCCACGCGTACGGGATGTTCGCGAAGCGTTCGAGCAGGAAGCCGCACGCGACGAGGTTCCCCGCCAGCAGGAACGTGAACGACACGATCATGAGGATGGATGCCAGCATCTCGACGGGCCGGCCGTATCGCAGGCGGAAGAAGTCGCCCAGGGTGAAGAGCTTCATGGCGTTCATGCGCTTGGCGAGGAACAGCCCCGTCAGCAGGAGGCAGAGGGCGAGGCCGATCGCGAGCGAGGCTCCCGACCAGAAGCCGAACTGCGAGGTGAGGTCGGTGTTGCCGACCGTGGCGTTGGCATCGACGGCCGCGGCGGTGAGGCTCACGGCGACGAGGGGGACGCCGAGGCGGCGCCCGGCGACGAGGTAGTTCGCGCTGTCTCCGTCGACCTTCCGCGCGACGACGATGCCGACGACGAGGATGAGGACGACGCTAAGGGCGACTCCGAAGATGATCATGGCGGGCTCCCGGCGATGAGGGGCGGTTCGGGTTTCTGTTGCTTGACAGAAACGATCCGCTCACCGGGGTCGCGCGTGGTTTCGGCCGTGTTAAAGGCGCGTGAAATCGCCCGCGGCGTCGGGGCGCGGCATCCGGGGCGCGGCATTCGAGGTACGGCATCCGGGGCGCCGGCCCGTGGCATCCGGGGCTGGAGTTCCGGGTGGAGCCGCGCCCGGGGCCGCGGCTCTCGATCACGCATAAACGCTCTCCGCGCACAGAAACGCGGGGACAGCGCGTTTATGGTCGCGAATCGCGTTTGTGTGTGCTGGCGCGGCCGCGGCGGCTCTGGGATCGGGGCCCCGCCCGGCGTGCTCGCGCGGCCGCGGCGGCTCCGGGATCGGGCCCCGCCCGGCGGGCGCGGCTCAGCCCAGCGCCGCCAGCACGCCCGGACCCGCCGTGGCCGCGCGCTCGCGCGTCGCGGTGTCGAGGTCGAGCACGCGCAAGGCGGCGGCGGCGATGGTCGTGGCATCCAGGGTCGCCGTCTGTCCACCCTTGCGCTGCAGGATCACGCTCTCGACCAGCGCGAGCACGAGGGAGGCGCCGGCGGCGGCGGCGCCGGGCGCGACGCCGCACGCGGCCACGAGCGTGCGGTAGGTCGTCTCGAGTTCGCTGCGGCGGTCGCGGAACGGCTCGAACGCCGCGTCCGACACCTCGGGCAGCAGGTACAGCGCCCCGGTGTTGTGCGGCGCATCGGCCAAGAGCGTGACGTCCGCGACGCACAGCGCCCACAGGCGTGCGGCCGGCTCCTCGTCGCGCGCGAGCAGTTCGGCCGCGACGTCGAGCGAGGGCTGCACGGTGTCGAGCAGCAGCGCGAGCAGGATGTCCTGCTTGCGCGCGAAGTGGTGGTACAGCGTCGCCTGACGGATGCCGGCGGCTTCGGCGATCGCGTGCGTGCTGGCCGAGGCGTACCCGCGTGTGCCGAAGAGGGCGGCGGCCGCGGCCAGGACGTCGGCGCGGGTGCCGAGGCCGGTGGGGGAGGAGCCGGATGCCCGGGGTCGTCCGGTTCTCGTCGCGGCCATGCCCCCACCGTACCCGGGCGGCCCGTAACGCCACCGAAACGCACGCCTGCTCTAATACCTGTCAATCGACAGAAAGAGGTCGCACATGGAAGGTCGCGTCGACGCCCTCGGCAACGTGGGGCGAGCCCGGGAGGACGCCCGCGCCCGCGCCGCGCAGTCGGAATGGATGCCGTATCTCCCGCCCTCGACCGCGCCCTTCGCGCCGGACGGGGTCGCCGCGGAAGACCTCCGCTGGGCCGAGACGGTCGCCCCGGGTGGGTACGCCCACCTCCGCGTTGCGCGGGGAACGCGCCTGCGCTTCACGGACCCCACGGGCGACGCGTGCGCCGCGGTGCTCCTCTTCAACGCGGCCAACCCCGGCGAGCGCCTCAACGTCGCCGACACGCAGAAGATCCCCTGGCAGGCCTACCTCGGCGAGGGTCACCCGCTGCTCTCGGGCGACGGCCGCGTGCTCGCGACGATCGCCGCCGACACCTCCGGTCACCACGACGCGTTCTGCGGCACCTCCACGGACACCTGGAACGAGCAGCGCTACGGCGACGCCGCGCCCGAGGGCCCGTCGCCGTCCGGCCACGGTCTCCTCCGTCTCGCCGCGAGCAAACACGGCCTGACCGCGCGCGACCTGCCGCCGGCGGTGTCGTTCTTCCAGGGCGTGCGCGCGAATCCCGAGGGCGACCTCGAGTGGCTCGGCTCCGCCGGGCCGGGTGCCTCGGTCGACCTCGTCGCCGAGCTGCCGCTGATCGTGCTGGTCGCGAACGTCCCCCACTCGCTCGACCCGCGCGACGACTACGTCGTCGGCCCGCTCCAGATCACCGCGTGGGCGTCTCAGCCGACCGCCGAGGGGGATGCCGTGTTCTCCCTCACCCCGGAGCGCGAACGCGCCTACCGCAACAGCATCACGTACGCCGCCCTGGCCGGGCTCTGAACAGGAGTCGTCATGATCACCACCGTTCCCGAACGTCCCGTCCACGCCGAGGGCGTCCCCCTCGAGTGGTCCGAACCGCTCGTCCCCGGCGAGGTCGTACTCGACGAGCGCGTCGCGCCCCGCGGGCCCTGGTCGGGCCTCGTCCGCGCCGGCGACGTCCTCACGATCGTCGACGTGGGCGGCAACCAGTCCGCCGACTTCCTCGTCTACGCGGCAGACGACACCGACGAGCGCTACAGCGCCGCCGACACGATCGCGTGGCAGCGCAACGTCTACGTCCGCACCGGCACGGTGCTCCGCAGCAACCTCGGCCGCCCGCTGATGACCGTGGTCGGCAACGAGGTCGACCGTCAGGACACGATCGGCGGCGCGTGCTCGAAGGAGTCGAACACCCTCCGCTACGGTCACCACACCCTGTATCAGCACGGATGCCGCGAGAACTTCCTCGCCGAGGCCGCGCGCTACGGTCTCGGCGCCCGCGACCTCGTGTCGAACCTCAACTGGTTCATGAACGTCCCGGTCGAGGAGGACGGATCGCTCGGCATCGTCGACGGCATGTCGGCGCCGGGCAAGCGCGTGGCCCTGCGGGCCGAGCGCGACGTGCTCGTGATCGTGTCGAACTGCCCGCAGATGAACAACCCGTGCAACGACTTCAGCTGCACGCCGCTGCGGATGGTGGTGACGCGCCCGTGACCTCCTTCGACACCCTCCTCGTCGCCAACCGCGGCGAGATCGCCCGCCGCATCCTGCGCTCCGCGCGCGAGCGGGGCCTCCGCACCGTCGCGGTGTTCTCCGACGCCGACCGCGCCGCGCCCCACGTCCGCGAGGCCGACGAGGCCGTGCGCCTCGGCCCCGCCCCCGCCGCGGAGTCGTATCTCCGCATCGACGCGATCCTCGACGCCGCCCGCGCCACCGGCGCCGGGGCGATCCACCCCGGGTACGGGTTCCTCGCCGAGAACGCCGACGCGGCGCGCGCCGTCGAGGCGGCGGGGCTCGCGTGGGTCGGTCCGACGCCCGAGCAGCTCGAGGCCTTCGGTCTGAAGCACCGCGCGCGGGCGCTCGCCGAGACCGCGGGCGTGCCGCTCCTCCCCGGCACCGGCGTGCTCGAGTCCCTCGACGAGGCCGAGGGCGCGGCATCCGTCATCGGATACCCCGTGATGCTCAAGGCCACCGGCGGCGGTGGCGGCATCGGCATGCGGGTGTGCGCGGATGCCGCCGAGCTCCGCGCCGCGTACGACGCGGTCGTCCGTCAGGCGGCGGCGAGCTTCGGCACGCCCGGGGTGTTCCTCGAGAAATTCGTGCGCCCCGCCCGCCACGTCGAGGTGCAGCTGTTCGGCGACGGCGCGGGCCGTGTCGCGGTCCTCGGCGACCGCGACTGCTCGCTACAGCGCCGCAACCAGAAGGTCGTCGAGGAGGCACCCGCGCCGGGGCTTCCCGACGCGGTCCGCGCGGAGCTCCACCGCACCGCCGCGGCTCTGGCATCCGGCATCCGGTACCGCTCGGCCGGAACCGCCGAGTTCGTCTACGATCCCGTCGCCGAGCGCGCGTACTTCCTCGAGGTCAACGCGCGCCTGCAGGTCGAGCACCCCGTGACCGAGGCGGTGTTCGGGGTCGACCTCGTCGGCCTCATGCTCGATCTCGCCGGCGGCGGCCCCGCGGCCGTCCCGGACACGTTGTTCGAGGAGGCCCGCGAACCCCGCGGACACGCCGTCGAGGCCCGCATCTACGCGGAGGACCCCGACCGCGGGAACACCCCGTCGACCGGACTCGTCACCGCCGTGCAGCTGCCCGAGGGTGACGGCATCCGGGTCGACGCCTGGGTCGAGGCCGGCAGCGAGGTCTCGCCGTTCTACGACCCGCTGCTCGGCAAGGTCATTGCGCACGGCGAGGACCGCGACCAGGCGCTCGACCGGCTCTCGGCCGCGCTCGCCGACACGCGGATCGACGGCATCGTCACCGGCGCCGGCATGATCCGCGAGATCGTCAACGACCCGCGGGTCCGCGCCGTCGCGCACGACACCGGGACGCTCGACGACGCGCGCGACCCCGATCCGCGCATCGACGTGATGGATGCCGGCATGCTCACGACCGTGCAGGACCTCCCCGGACGCGTGGGGTACTGGCGAATCGGCGTCCCGCCGTCCGGGCCGATGGATGCCGTGTCGTTCCGCGAGGCCAACCTCGCCGTCGGCAACCCCGAGGGTGCGCCGGGACTCGAGATCACGCTCACCGGTCCGACCCTGCGCTTCAGCGTCGCGTCGGTCGTCGCGGTCACGGGCGCCCCGGTCGCTGTCGAGGTCGACGGCGTCCCCGCCGCGCAGTGGGAGCCGATCGAGGTTCCCGCGGGCGGCGTCCTGCGCATCGGCACCGCCGACGGCCCGGGCATGCGCGTGTTCCTCGCCGTGCGCGGCGGGATCGACGTCCCGGCGTATCTCGGCAGCGCGTCGACCTTCA
Source organism: Microbacterium testaceum (assembly GCF_001476285.1). GTDB lineage: Bacteria > Actinomycetota > Actinomycetes > Actinomycetales > Microbacteriaceae > Microbacterium > Microbacterium testaceum_B. Next base: position 31,552 of record NZ_LDRU01000055.1, read on the forward strand.
CGCTCGGCGGCTTCGGCGGGCACGGAGGCCGCGCGCTCGTGACCGGCGACGTGCTGCGTCCGGGTTCGGCCGCGGTCACCGCCCCCGCACCGACACCCGCCGAGCATCGCCCGCACCTCGCGTCGGAGTGGACGATCGCCGTGACCGAGGGCCCGCACGGCGCGCCGGAGTTCTTCACGCGCGCCGACATCGACGCCCTGTACTCCGCGGAGTACCGCGTGCAGGTGAACTCCGCCCGCACCGGCGTGCGGCTCACCGGCCCGAAGCCGACGTGGGCGCGCACCGACGGCGGCGAGGCGGGGCTGCACCCCTCCAACATCCACGACACGCCCTACGCGGTGGGCGCGCTCGACTTCACCGGCGACACCCCTGTGCTCCTCGGCCCCGACGGGCCGAGCCTCGGCGGGTTCGTGTGCCCGGTGGTCGTGGCATCCGGTGATCTGTGGAAGCTGGGTCAGCTGCGGCCGGGCGACATCGTGCGCTTCGCGCCGGTCCGGGAGGCGGATGCCGCGGCCCTTGACCCCGCTGTCGCCGCGCCCGCACTCGTCGGTGTCGGCGACGGCGACGACGGCGTGATCGCCGTGCGCGAGGCCGAGGTCGAGGGGGAGCGCGTGCTCCGCCCCCGGACGACGTATCGCCGCGACGGCGACGACAACGTCCTCGTCGAGTTCGGCGACCAGGTGCTCGACCTCGGCCTGCGCATGCGCGTCCACGCGCTGCAGGAGCGTCTGGCGCAGGAGGCCCCGAGAGGGATCGTCGACGTCACCCCCGGCATCCGGTCGCTCCAGGTGCACACGGATGCCTCGGTTCTCCGCGCCTCGCAGCTCGTGGGACTGCTGCGCGAGCTCGACGACGACCTGCCGTCGACGTCGGAGCTCGTCGTGCCGTCGCGCGAGGTGCGCCTGCCGCTGTCGTGGGACGACCCCGCGACCCGGCTGGCGATCGAGCGGTACATGGCGGGTGTCCGCGACGACGCCCCGTGGACGCCGTCGAACATCGAGTTCATCCGCCGCATCAACGGGCTCGACAGCGTGGACGACGTCTACCGCACCGTGTTCGACGCGCAGTACCTCGTGATGGGGCTGGGAGATGTGTACCTCGGCGCGCCCGTCGCGACGCCGCTCGACCCTCGCCACCGCCTCGTCACGACGAAGTACAACCCCGCGCGCACGTGGACGGCCGAGAACTCCGTCGGCATCGGCGGCGCGTACATGTGCATCTACGGCATGGAGGGCCCGGGCGGGTACCAGTTCGTCGGCCGCACCGTCCAGATCTGGAACCGCTTCCGCCGCGGCGGGCTGTTCACCGAGAACCCGTGGGCGCTGCGCTTCTTCGACCGCATCCGCTGGTACCCCGTGTCGCCCGAGGAGCTGCTCGACCTCCGGGCCGACGTGGATGCCGGACGCGGGAGCTTCGAGACCGTCGAGGGCGAGTTCGCCCTGGCGGAGTACGAGCGCTTCCTCGCCGACAAGGCGCCCGGGATCGCGGCGTTCCGCGAGCGCCAGCGGCGCGCCTTCGACGAGGAGCGCGACCGGTGGCGCGCGAGCGGCGAGTTCGATCGCGTGCACGACGCCGCCCCGGCCGCAGCCGCCGTCGGTCGAGAACTCCCGCCCGGCACGGTCGGCATCACGGCCCCGTTCGCCGCGTCGGTCTGGCGCGTGGACGCCACCCCCGGAACCCCCGTCGAGAAGGAACAGAGGATGATCGTGCTCGAGGCCATGAAGATGGAGACGGCGCTCGGCGCCCCCGCCGCGGGGACCATCGCCGAGGTGTTCGTCCGCCCCGGCGAGACCGTCGCCGCGGGCCAGCTGCTCGCCGCCGTCGAGGTGTCCGCGTGAGCGCCGTCGACCGGGTCCGCGCCGCGTACGCCCGGCTCCGCGAGGTCGATCGCCCCGAGGTGTGGATCACCCTCCGGGAGGAAGAGGATGCCGTCGCCGAGGCCGCCGAGGTCGATCTCGGGGTCGCAGCGGGCGAGCGTCTGCCTCTGGCTGGTCTGGTCGCCGCGGTCAAGGACAACATCGACGTCGAGGGGATGCCGACGACAGCCGGGAGTCGCGCGTACGCGTACACACCGGAGCGGGACGCCCCCTCCGTGGCGCGCCTGCGTGCCGCGGGGGCCGTGGTGATCGGCAAGACCAACCTCGACCAGTTCGCGACGGGGCTCGTGGGCACGCGCAGTCCCTTCGGCGCCGTGCGCAACGCCTGGGATCCGACCCGCATCTCGGGCGGCTCCAGCTCGGGCTCGGCCGTGGCCACGGCCCTCGGCATCGTCGATCTCGCCCTCGGAACCGACACGGCGGGGTCCGGTCGCGTGCCCGCCGCGCTGAACGGCATCGTCGGCGTCAAGCCGACCGTCGGTCTCGTCCCCGCGACCGGCGTCGTTCCCGCCTGCCGCACCCTCGACTGCGTGACGGTGTTCGCGCGCGATCTCTTCACCGCTCGCACAGCGGTCGAGCTCATGTCCGGTCCCGACGGGGTGGACCCCCTCGCTCGCCCTGACCGACCGGCACCCCCGCTCGACGCCCGTCCCCGCGTGGCCGTCCCGACGCCCGAGCACCTCGAGGGCCTCGCCGACGGGTGGGCGGAGGCTTTCGGCGCTGTCGTGGCCTCGCTCGCCGCCTCGGGCGTCGAGATCGTCGAGGTCGACATCGCTCCCCTCCTCGAGGCGGCCTCGCTGCTGTACGGAGGCGCGTTCGTCGCCGAGCGCACGGCGGCCGTGGGCGATTTCATCGCGGCGCACCCCGAGCTCGTCGGTACCGACCTCGACCCGACCGTCGCGGCGATCGTCCTCGGCGGTGCCGAGGCGCGGGCTGCGGACTACTTCCGCGACCGTGAACGTCTCGACCGCCTGGGGGCGGAGGGTCTGCACCGACTCGACGGGACCGTGGCGCTGCTCACGCCGACGACCACGTGGCATCCGACCCTCGACGAGGTCGCGGCCGATCCGGTCGGAGCCAACAGTCGTATGGGCCGGTACACGAACTTCGCGAATCTGCTGGACCGCAGCGCCCTCGCCGTCCCCGCCGGGGTCGTTGGAGGCCGCGCGTTCGGCGTGATGCTCACCGGCGCGCCGTTCGCCGACCGCACGCTCGCGCAGCTCGCCGAGCGCATCCAGGCGCCGGCCGTCGAGCTTCTGGTCGTCGGGGCGCACCTGCGCGGTCAGCCGCTGAACCACCAGCTCGTCGCCGCGGGTGGAACGTTCGTCGCCGAGGTCGAGACGGCCGCGCAGTACCGGCTCTACGCCCTCGACACGGTTCCGCCCAAGCCCGGCCTCGCCCGCGTGACCGACGGCGGCGCCGCGATCGCGGGGGAGGTGTGGCGGCTCCCGGCGGCGGGATTCGGACGTTTCGTCGCGGACCTGCCCGCGCCCATGGGGATCGGTTCCGCCGTCCTCGCGGACGGGTCGAGCGTCGCCGGATTCCTGTGCGAGGCCGTCGCGCTGGAAGGTGCGACGGACATCACGACGTACGGCGGGTGGCGCGCATTCCGGGCGGCGACGGCGTGAGCTCGACGGTCGTCGATCACGCCGATCTGCCGCCCCTGCGCCTGAGCGGGCGGCCGCGACGCCTGGTCCCCATGGTCGTGGCGTACGAGCCGATCCCCGAGGCCGTCTCCCTGGAGGGCGGCAGCACCTTCCGGTTCCTCATGGAGCCGGTGACGGCGGTGGCGGTCGTGTTCGACGAGGGGTGGGTGATCGTCGACGGCGGGTTCGAGCCGGCGCGCATCCGCGACCGCGCGACGCGCACGGCATCGTTCGACTACGAGAACTACACGCCGATCGTCCCGCCCGGCGACCCGCTGGTCGACCAGCTCGCCGAGGCCGGGCTCGACCTCGCCGACCTCGCGGCGGCGCTCCTCACGCACTCGCACTTCGACCACACCGGTGCCGCCCGCCTGCTCACGCCCGACCAACCGCTGCTGCTGCAGCGCCGGGAGTGGCAGCACGTTCGCGAGACGACCGATGCGCGCGGGAACTTCCTCTTCCGCGCCGACCTCGACCGCGACGGCCTCACGCTCGGCCTGCTCGACGGCGACACGCCGCTGGCCGCGGGTCTCACCGCGATCGACACGTCCGGCCACACCCCGGGCCACCAGTCGTTCGTCGTCGAGCTGCCCGCGCGCACGGTCGTCCTGGCGGGCGACGCCGCGGACCTGCTCGACAACGTCGAGCGCGAGGTCCGCTGCGGCTCGACGGTGGGCGTCGACGGCCCCGAGCTCGCCGATCGCGCGATCTCGCGCCTGGCATCCCTCCATCGAGCCCCGTCCTCCGAGGTCTGGCCCGCCCACGACCCTGGCTTCCCCGTCTGGACGGGCGTGATCGCCTCCCGCTGAGGCCGGCGCCAAAAGCGGCTACGGGGGAGGGTGCGAAACGCCCGCTCGGATGCCGGCGGGGCACGCGATGTGGTGTGACACGCGGGTGGAGATGTGGCATCCTGCCCGCCGACCCGAAACACGATCGATACACACGGGCAATGGGCAGCGGCCGGGGAGACCTGTACGGTCGGGGGAACAGCAAGCGGAGCGCGGCACGACGAAGTGACAGCGCCGTCGGGCTCCTCCTTTCCTCCCCCCGGAAGGTCACAACAAAAAATGCAAGGAAATCTCCGTACCCGCGTGCTCGCGGGAGGTGCGATCATCGCCGTCGGCGCTCTCGCCCTCTCGGGTTGCACGAGCCAACGTGACGACAACGGCGGTGGTAACGCCGGCGGCGACGTCGACTCCACCTTCGTCTTCGGCGCCTCGGGCGATCCGTCGAGCCTCGACCCCGCCTTCGCGAGCGACGGTGAGTCGTTCCGCATCTCGCGACAGATCTTCGAGGGACTCGTCGGTGTCGAGCCCGGCACGGCCGACCCCGCGCCCATGCTCGCCGAGAGCTGGGCGCAGTCCGACGACGGGCTGTCGTACACGTTCCAGCTCAAAGAGGGCGTGAAGTTCCACGACGACACCGACTTCAACGCCGACGCGGTCTGCTTCAACTTCGACCGGCAGAACAACTTCACCGGCATCGCACAGTCCGAGAGCCTGTCCTACTACTGGGGCAAGATCATGCGCGGTTACTCCGACACGGGCACCTCGATATATGGCGGTTGCGAAGCGGCCAGCCCCACCGAGGTGACGATCACGTTGACCGAGCCGTTCGCCGGCTTCATCCCGGCGCTCTCGCTCCCCGCGTTCGCGATCCAGAGCCCCACCGCCCTCCAGGAGTACAAGGCCGACGAGGTCGGCGGCACGTCCGAGGCGCCGACCCTCAGCGAGTACGCCCAGGCGCACCCCACCGGCACCGGTCCGTTCGAATTCGACTCGTGGGAGCCCGGCGCGGAAGCAACTGTCACCGCGTTCGACGGCTACTGGGGCGAGCAGGGCCAGGTGCAGCAGGTCATCTTCCGCGTCATCGGCGACACGACCGCTCGTCGTCAGGCCCTCGAGTCCGGCTCGATCGACGGCTACGACCTCGTCGCCCCGGCCGACCTCGGTGCGCTCGAGAGCGCGGGCTACATGCTCACCAACCGCGACCCGTTCAACATCCTCTACCTCGGGATGAACCAGGCCGACCCCGCGCTCGCCGACATCCGCGTGCGCCAGGCGATCGCCCACGCCATCGACAAGGAGCAGCTGGTGACGCAGGTCTTGCCCGAGGGCACGACCGTGGCATCCCAGTTCATGCCCGACAGCGTCATCGGCTTCAACTCCGGCGTCACGACGTACGACTTCGACCAGGATGCCGCCAAGGCCCTGCTCGCCGAGGCCGGCTTCACCGAGGCCAACCCGTTGACCCTGACCTTCAACTACCCGGTCAACATCTCGCGTCCGTACATGCCGAACCCCGAGCAGATCTTCACCAACCTGCAGTCGCAGCTGCAGGCGGTGGGCATCGTGCTCAACCCGGTGTCGAACGAGTGGGGCGAGTACCTCGACCTCATCCAGGGTGGCAGCGAGCACGGCATCCACCTGCTCGGCTGGACCGGCGACTACAACGACCCCGACAACTTCGTGGGCACGTTCTTCGGCGGGACCTCCAACGAGTGGGGCTTCGACAACGCCGAGCTCTTCTCGGCGCTCACCTCGGCCCGCGGCATCGCGACCGAGGCCGAGCAGGATCCCGCCTACCAGGCGGTGAACGAGCAGATCGCGACGTTCCTGCCCGGTGTTCCGCTCGCGAACCCGGTGCCGACGCTCGCCTTCGCGAAGCGCGTGAAGTCGTACCCGGCCAGCCCCGTGCAGGACGAGGTCTACAACGAGATCGAACTCACCGAGTGACCCGGATGCCGTGATCCGGATGCCACGGGTCCCGCGCCGTCATGGCGTCGGGGCCCGTTGGCTCCGGATGCCGCCGGCCCCGCACCGTCTCGGACGGCAGGGCCGGCGGCATCCCGCATCCCCCCGCTCCCGACACCCTGTGAGAATCCGTGCTCCGCACCATCGGCAGACGCCTGCTCCTGCTCATCCCGACCCTGTTCGGCCTCTCGATCCTGCTCTTCGCCTGGGTCCGCGCGCTCCCCGGCGGACCGGCCGTCGCCCTTCTCGGTGAGCGCGCGACCCCCGAGGCCGTCGAGCGCATCAACGAGCTCTACGGCTTCAACGAGCCCCTGTACGTGCAGTACTTCACCTGGCTCGGGCGCCTGCTCACCGGCGACTTCGGCTCCTCGATCCAGACGGGGAGGCCGGTGCTCGAGGAGTTCGTCCGCCGGTTCCCCGCGACCCTCGAGCTCTCGATCGCCGCGCTCATCGTGGCGGTGGGCATCGGCATCCCGCTCGGATACTGGGCCGCCCGTCGCCACGGCAAGATCTGGGACCACACCGCCGTCGTCCTCAGCCTCATCGGCATCACGATCCCGGTCTTCTTCCTCGCTTTCATCCTGAAGTACGTCTTCGCCGTGCAGCTGGGCTGGTTGCCCTCCGACGGCCGGCAGAACCCGCGCATCGATGCGACGCACTACACGAATCTCTACGTGTTCGACGGCCTCATCACGGGCGAGTTCGACGCGTCGTGGGATGCCATCCTCCACCTGATCCTGCCCGCGATCGCGCTCGGCACCATCCCGCTCGCGATCATCGTGCGCATCACCCGCGCGTCGGTGCTCGAGGTGCAGAATGCCGACTACGTCCGCACGGGCCGCGCGAAGGGCATCGGCACCGGGACGCTGCGCAACCGCTTCATCCTGCGCAACGCGATGCTCCCCGTCATCACGACGGTGGGTCTGCAGGCGGGCCTGCTCATCTCGGGCGCGGTGCTCACCGAGACGGTCTTCGCCTTCCCCGGCATCGGACAGTTCCTCGCGCGGGCGATCTTCACGCGCGACTTCCCCGTGCTGCAGGGCTTCATCATCTTCATCGCGATCGCGTACGCGCTCATCAACCTGTTGGTCGACCTGTCGTACAGCGTCATCGACCCGAGAGTGAGAGTCCAGTGAGCTCTTCGATCCTCCCTCCCGCCCCCAGCGGCGGCCCCGTCGACGACAACGCGGTGGTCGATGCGCAGCTGCTCGCCGCCCAAGCGCGCGGCGGGTTCTGGCACGACGTCTTCCAGCGGATCCGCCGCAGCCCGGTCGCCTGGATCGGCGCGATCATCGTGCTGGCGTTCCTCCTCGTCGCCGCCCTCGCACCTCTCCTCGCGCCGTACCCGGCCGAGTCGCTGCCCGGTCAGCGCTTCATCACGCCGACCGACATCCCCGGCCCGGGTGAGATGGCCGAGTTCCCCCTCGGCCTGGATCGCTTCGGCGGCGACGTGCTGTCCAAGCTCATCTGGGGCGCCCAGTCGTCTCTGCAGATCGGCGTGATCTCCACGGCCCTGGGCCTCCTCGGCGGCATGGCCCTGGGCCTTCTCGCGGGGATGTTCGGCGGCTGGGTCGACGCGCTCGTGATGCGCTTCGTCGACATCCTCCTGTCGGTGCCGAACCTGCTGCTCGCCGTCTCGATTGCCGCGATCCTCGGCCAGAGCCAGCTCGCGATCATGATCGCCATCGGCGCATCGCAGGTGCCCGTGTTCGCCCGGCTCCTGAGGGCGTCGATGCTGCAGCAACGTGGCGCCGACTACGTGCTCTCGGCGCAGACGCTCGGCCTCAGCCGCCGGACCATCACGATGACCCACGTGCTGCCCAACAGCGTCGGCCCGGTCATCGTGCAGGGCACGCTCACCCTCGCCACCGCCGTGATCGATGCCGCCGCCCTGTCGTTCCTGGGCCTCGGCGGCGGGCTCCCGCAGACCGCGGAGTGGGGCCGCATGCTCACCTACGCGCAGGCCGAGCTCGCGATCGCCCCGTGGCTGGCGTTCCTCCCCGGTATCTGCATCGCCGTGACGGCCCTGGGCTTCACTCTGCTGGGGGAGTCGCTCCGCGAGGCGATGGACCCGCGCACCCGCGCGCGGTAGCGCTTCGCCCGGCTGTTCCGGCCCCGGCTCGCTCGCGCGGGTCGGGCCGCGGCCCCGGCGCCCCGGCATCCATGTCCCACTTATTGCGGGTTGACGCCTGCGGGCCCAGCCATTTGTGGGACATACACCGCCATAAGTGGGACATGCACTCCCTCCGGCCAAGATGCACACCACCCCCAGCAGCGCGCTACCCCCAGCAGCGCGCTTCCGGCGTGCATGCTGCGCTGGCTCGACGGCATCCGTGTCCCACTTATGGCCGGTTGGCGCCCGCCGAGCCAGCCTTCTTTGGGACATGCACCGCCATAAGTGGGACAAGGTTCGTGAGCAGAGCCGCCTCCCCCGGAACGGCGACCTCAGCCGGCCAGCCCCAGCTCATTCCCCGGGATCGACGACAGCAGCCGCCGCGTGTACGGATCGCGCGGGTTCGTGAAGACCTCTTCACTGGATGCCGCCTCCACGAGGCGCCCATCCTTCATGACGCACACGTAGTCGCTGATGAGCCGCACCACCGCGAGGTCGTGCGAGATGAAGAGGTAGCTCAGGCCGTACTCGCGCTGCAGGTCGCCGAGCAGCTCGAGTATCTGCGCCTGCACGAGCACGTCGAGCGCCGACACCGGCTCATCGCACACGATCAGCTCCGGCGACAGCGCGAGGGCGCGAGCGATCGCGACGCGCTGCCGCTGCCCGCCCGACAGCTCCGAGGGATAGCGACGGAGCATGGATGCCGGCAGAGCCACGTCATCCATCAACTGACGCACGCGCTTCGAACGGTCGGCCTTCGACCCGCGCTTGTAGAAGGAGAGGGGTTCCTCCACGATCCGCTCGATCGTGAACATGGGGTTCAGGCTCGAGTACGGATCCTGGAAGATCGGCTGGACCTTCTGGCGGAACTGCCGCAGGGCGTCGCCTTTCAACGTCGACACATCCTGACCGTCGAAGCGGATCGAGCCGCTCGTGGGCTCGACGACCTTCAGCAGCATGCGCGCGGTGGTCGTCTTGCCCGATCCCGACTCGCCGACGATCGCGACGGTCTGGCCGCGCGGAATCGACAGCGAGACGTCGTCGACCGCGCGGAAGTCCTCACCGCGCCCGCGCACCGGGTACACCTTCGTCAGGTTCTCGATCTCGACGATGTTCTCGCGTGCCGGCGCCACTGCCCGGTCGCCGCGGAAGTCCTCGGGCCGCAGCCGCACCGCCGCAACCGACGGGGCCGCCGCCACGAGCGACTTCGTGTAGGAGTGCTGGGGATCCTCGAGGATCTGCCGCGCCGGTCCCTGCTCGACCACGCGTCCGCGGTGCATCACGACGACGCGCGACGCGCGTTCGGCTGCGAGCCCCAGGTCGTGCGTGATCAGCAGCACGGCCGCCCCGAGCTCGTCCGTCTGCTTGTCGATCTGGTCGAGGATCGTCTGCTGCACGGTCACGTCGAGGGCGCTGGTCGGCTCGTCGGCGATGAGAAGGCGCGGTCGGCACGCGAGCCCGATCGCGATGAGCGCGCGTTGGCGCATCCCGCCCGAGAACTCGTGCGGATACTGCGTCGCCCGCTTCTCGGCGTCCGGCAGTCCGGCGGCCTCGAGCGCCTCGACGACTCTGCCCTTCACGCTCGAACGGTCGGCCAGCCCGTGCGCGAGCAGTGTCTCCGCCACCTGCGTCCCGATCTTCGCGACGGGGTTGAGGTTCGACATCGGGTCCTGCGGCACGAGGCCGATCTGCCGACCGCGCACCTGGCGCATGCGGGCTTCGCCGAAGGTCGTGAGGTCTTCGCCGTCGAGCAGGATCTGCCCGCGCGCGACGCGGCCACCGGATGCCAACAGGCCGATGATCGCCATGGCGGTCGTCGATTTGCCGGAGCCGGACTCGCCGACGATCGCGATGGTCTCACCCGCGTGGATGTCGAGATTCACCCCATCGACGGCCCGCACGGGACCGTCCATGGTGGCGAAGTCGACCGCGAGATCACGGACCGAGAGCAGGGGCTGGGGGGATGCCGGAGCGGGGGGACCGGCGACATCGGAGGTCATTGGTCCATCCTCGCCCGCCCCGCCGCTTCTGCCCACCCCCGGGCGCACATCGTCACGCGGCCGTAACGAGCCCGGCCGTATCGCGCGCCGCCCCCGAGCCCCGACGCGGACCCGCGGCGCTACCGTGGCAGCATGCGCGTGGACCTCAACGCCGATCTCGGCGAGACCGTCGACGGGATGCCGACCGCCGACGACGAAGCGATGTTCGCCGTCATCTCGAGTGCCAACGTCGCCTGCGGGGGCCACGCCGGCGATGCGGTCTCGATGCGCGAGGCTGTCGATCGCGCCGCGCGTTTCGGTGTGGCCGTCGGCGCGCATCCGTCCTACGACGACCGCGAGCATTTCGGCCGCGTGCCCCGCGACCCCGATCCGGCCGACCTCCGCGCGAGCGTCGCCGCGCAGCTCGACGCGCTCGTCTCCGCCGGAGCCGACCTGCGCTACGTCAAGCCCCACGGTGCGCTCTACCACGCCGTGTCGGCCGACCCCGTTCAGGCTGCGGCGGTCGTCGCCGCCGTCGCCGACCACGCCGAGCGTCTCGGCCGACCCCTGCCCGTGCTGGGTCTGCCCGGCGCGATCGCGGGGGCAGCGGCATCCGCGGGTCTGCCGTTCGTGCACGAGGCGTTCCTGGACCGCGGCTACACGGCCGCCGGGGGCCTGGTTCCCCGCGGTGAAGCCGGGGCGCTGATCGACGATCCCGCCCGCGTCGCCGAGCGGGCGCTGCGCCTCGTGCGCGACGGTGACGTCGAGACGGTCGACGGCGATCGCCTCGCCGTCGAGGCCGCCTCGCTCTGCCTGCACGGCGACACCCCCTCGGCCGTCGCGATGGCCCGCGCCGTCCGTGCCGCGCTGGACGCCGCGGGCGTCGAGGTACGCGCCCCGTGGTGACGCTGCGGCCGATGGGGGAGCGCGCCGTCCTGGCCGAGGTCGACGACCTTCCCGACGTGCTCGCGCTCCACGCCGCGCTCGCCGCCGATCCACCGCCCGGCGTCGACGATCTGGTCCCCGCGGCCCGCACCGTCCTGGTCGCCTTCGATCCCCGGCGCATCTCGCACGATGCCGTCCGCGCCTGGGTCCACGCCGCTTCTCGGACGACTCCGGATGCCACCCCCTCCGGCCCCCTCGTCGAGGTTCCGCTGCGCTACGACGGCGCCGATCTCACCTCCACCGCCGCCTCGCTCGGCATCCGGGTCGACGAGCTCATCACCCGACACTCCGCCGCCCCGTGGACGGTGGCGTTCACCGGCTTCGCCCCTGGCTTCGCCTACCTCGTGAGCGACGACTGGCCCTTCGACGTGCCGCGGCTCACCCAGCCCCGCACCCGTGTGCCGGCGGGCGCGGTGGGTCTGGCCGGCGGCTTCAGTGGGGCGTACCCGCGCGAGACGCCGGGCGGCTGGCGCCTCATCGGGACGACCGACGCCGTGCTCTTCGATCCGGATGCCGCCGACCCGGTGCTGCTCCCCCCGCGCGCCCGCGTGCGCTTCGTGCCCGAGCGCTCGCGTGTCGCCACCGCGCCTCCGGCTCCTCCCGCCCCGCCTGATTCGGTGACGAGCGGAGGAGCGGGGACGAGCGGAGGAGCCGGTGCCGCGGTTTCATCCTCCCTTCGTCCCTCGTCCTCCCTCCATCCCGCGTCGGCCGCTCCCGGCCTCCGCGTGCTCGACCCCGGCGGCTTCACCACGGTCCAGGACCTCGGACGTCCGCACCTCGCCGCCCTCGGCGTCGCGCGATCGGGGGCTCTCGATCGCGCAGCGCTCCACATCGCGAACCGCCTGGTCGGCAACGACGAGGCCGACGCGGGCCTGGAGATCGCGCTCGGCGGCTTCCGTGCGCGGGCCGAGTCCGACGTCTGGGTGTGCGTGACCGGCGCCCTCACCGACCTGCGCGTCGACGGACGGGCGCGCGACCTCTACGCACCCGTCCGGGTCCCCGCGGGTGCCGAGCTCTCGATCGCGCCCGCCCGTGCCGGCCTGCGCTCGTACCTCGCGCTGCGCGGCGGGATCCTCGCGCCCCTCGCCCTCGGCTCGCGCGCGAGCGATGTGCTCGCCGGTCTCGGACCCGCCCCCGTGCGCGCCGGGGATGTCCTGGATGCCGGGGCCCCGGCATCCGCGATCCCCGTTCTCGATTGCTTCCCCTGGTCCGTGCCGCCGGGGCTGATCGAGGTGGGAATCGCCGCGGGACCCCGCGCGGACTGGTTCGCCCCGGGGGCGCGAGAAACGCTCGTCGATACGGAGTGGGAGGTATCGACGCACGCGGATCGGGTCGGCATCCGCCTCAACGGACCCGAGCTCGAGCGCCTCCGTCCCGGTGAACTGCAGAGCGAGGGCATGCGTCCGGGGGCGATCCAGGTTCCACCGCACGGGCAGCCGGTCGTGCTGCTCGCCGACGGTCCGGTCACCGGGGGATACCCCGTGATCGCCGTGGTGACGGATGCCACGCTCGACGCGCTCGCGCAGGCGAGGCCCGGCGACCGCGTGCGGTTCCGGCGCGTCTGACGCGGTCGCGGAGGGGAATGCCCGACGGGCGCACGCGTTTATACCGCAGGTCCGCAAACGCGTCAAGAATTCGACTGGACACGGCGAGTCCTCCCGCGTATGCTTGGACTTTGCGCTCCTCGATTCCCCCTGCCCTCATATGGTGGTCGGCTGAGCCTGTCCGTCCCCGCTTCACCGCGGTGTGTGGCGAGCAGGTTATCGGGGCAGGAACGCACTCCACCTGACGACAAGGAATCACGAGCCCCTCGCCCGGGCTTCTGGAGGTTATTCCCTTGGCTGCTGCGAGCAACGCATCCACCACCACCCCGAAGAGCGGACGCGGCGCATCTCGCCTCTCGTTCGCGAAGATCTCCGACAAGCTGACCGTTCCCGATCTGCTCGCGCTGCAGACCGAGTCGTTCGATTGGCTCGTCGGTAACGACGCATGGAAGGCCCGCGTCGCCGAGGCGCAGGCCGAAGGCCGCACCGACGTGCCCGAGATCAGCGGTCTGGAGGAGATCTTCGAAGAGATCTCGCCGATCGAAGACCTCAGCGAGACGATGCAGCTCTCGTTCACCAACCCCTACCTCGAGCCCGAGAAGTACTCGATCGAAGAGTGCAAGGAGCGCGGCAAGACCTACGCCGCCCCGCTGTACGTCGAGGCCGAGTTCATGAACCACCAGACCGGTGAGATCAAGACGCAGACGGTCTTCATGGGCGACTTCCCGCTCCAGACCGACAAGGGCACGTTCATCATCAACGGCACCGAGCGTGTCGTGGTGTCGCAGCTCGTGCGCTCGCCCGGTGTCTACTTCGACAAGACCCCCGACAAGACGTCCGACAAGGACATCGTGTCGGCGCGCGTCATCCCCTCGCGCGGTGCCTGGCTCGAGTTCGAGATCGACAAGCGCGACCAGGTCGGCGTCCGCATCGACCGTAAGCGCAAGCAGTCGGTCACCGTCTTCCTCAAGGCCCTCGGTCTGACCAGCGAAGACATCCTCGCCGAGTTCTCCGGCTTCGACTCCATCGAAGAGACGCTGTCCAAGGACACGATCCTCACGAAGGAAGACGCCCTCCGCGACATCTACCGCAAGCTCCGTCCGGGCGAGCAGGTCGCCGCCGAGGCTGCGCGCGCGCTCCTCGACAACTTCTACTTCAACGCCAAGCGCTACGACCTGGCCAAGGTGGGTCGCTACAAGATCAACCAGAAGCTCGGCCTCGACAAGCCGCTCAGCGACTCGGTGCTGACCGTCGACGACATCGTCGCGACGATCAAGTACCTCGTCCGCCTGCACCGCGGAGACGTGTCGTTCGACGGCGTGCGCGGCGGCAAGCCCGCCGAGATCCGTCTCGACACCGACGACATCGACAACTTCGGCAACCGTCGTATCCGCGCCGTCGGCGAGCTCATCCAGAACCAGGTCCGCACCGGTCTGTCGCGCATGGAGCGCGTCGTCCGCGAGCGCATGACCACGCAGGACATCGAGGCGATCACGCCGCAGACCCTGATCAACGTGCGCCCCGTCGTCGCCGCGATCAAGGAGTTCTTCGGAACCTCGCAGCTGTCGCAGTTCATGGACCAGAACAACCCGCTCGCGGGTCTGACCCACAAGCGTCGCCTGTCGGCGCTGGGTCCCGGCGGTCTGTCGCGTGAGCGCGCCGGCGTCGAGGTCCGTGACGTCCACCCCTCGCACTACGGCCGCATGTGCCCGATCGAGACGCCCGAAGGCCCGAACATCGGTCTGATCGGTTCGCTCGCCTCGTTCGCCCGCATCAACGCGTTCGGTTTCATCGAGACGCCGTACCGCCGCGTCGTGGACGGTCGCGTGACCGACACGATCGACTACCTCACGGCCAGCGAAGAGAGCGACCACATCGTCGCCCAGGCCGGTGTCGCCCTCAAGGCCGACGGCCACTTCGTGGAGGACCGCATCCTGGCCCGTCGTGGTCAGGGTGGCGAGGTCGACCTCTTCCCGGTGGAGGAGATCGGCTACATGGACGTCTCGCCGCGCCAGATGGTGTCGGTGGCGACCTCGCTCATCCCCTTCCTCGAGCACGACGACGCCAACCGCGCCCTCATGGGTGCGAACATGCAGCGCCAGGCCGTGCCGCTCGTGCGCAGCGAGTCGCCCGTGGTCGGTACCGGTATGGAGGGCTTCGCCGCGATCGACGCCGGTGACGTCGTGACCGCCGAGAAGTCCGGTGTGGTCCTCGAGGTCTCGGCCGACGTCGTGACCGTGCAGCTCGACGAGGGCGGCACGCAGGACTACTTCCTCCGCAAGTTCGACCGCTCCAACCAGGGCACGTCGTACAACCAGCGTGTGGTCGTCTCCGCCGGCGAGCGTGTCGAGGCCGGCGAGGTCATCGCCGACGGCCCCGCCACCGAGAACGGCGAGCTCGCCCTCGGTAAGAACCTCCTCGTGGCGTTCATGACGTGGGAGGGTCACAACTTCGAAGACGCGATCATCCTGAGCCAGGACCTGGTGAAGGATGACACGCTCTCCTCGATCCACATCGAGGAGTACGAGGTCGACGCCCGCGACACGAAGCTCGGCAAGGAAGAGATCACGCGTGATCTCCCCAACGTCAGCCCCGACCTGCTGAAGGACCTCGACGAGCGCGGCATCGTCCGCATCGGTGCCGAGGTGCGCCCCGGCGACATCCTCGTCGGCAAGGTCACGCCCAAGGGTGAGACCGAGCTCAGCGCCGAAGAGCGTCTGCTCCGCGCGATCTTCAACGAGAAGAGCCGCGAAGTCCGTGACACCTCGCTGAAGGTGCCCCACGGTGAGCAGGGCACGATCATCGCCGTCAAGGAGTTCAACGCCGAAGACGGAGACGACGAGCTCGGCTCGGGTGTCAACCGCCGCGTCGTGGTCTACATCGCCCAGAAGCGCAAGATCACCGAGGGCGACAAGCTCGCCGGCCGCCACGGCAACAAGGGTGTCATCGCCAAGATCCTTCCGATCGAGGACATGCCCTTCCTCGCCGACGGCACCCCCGTCGACGTCGTGCTGAACCCGCTCGGTATCCCCGGTCGAATGAACTTCGGTCAGGTCCTGGAGCTCCACCTCGGCTGGATCGCCCAGCAGGGGTGGAAGGTCGAGGGCACGCCCGAGTGGGCGGCGCACCTGCCCGAGCAGGCTCGCGAGGCCGCTCCCGGCACCAAGGTCGCGACCCCGGTGTTCGACGGCGCCTTCGAGGAGGAGATCGCGGGTCTGCTCGACTCCACGATCCCCAACCGCGACGGCCAGCGTCTGATCGACTCGAGCGGGAAGACCATCCTGTTCGACGGTCGCTACGGCGAGCCCTTCCCGGCGCCCATCTCGGTCGGCTACATGTACATCCTGAAGCTGCACCACCTGGTCGACGACAAGATCCACGCGCGTTCGACGGGCCCGTACTCGATGATCACCCAGCAGCCGCTCGGTGGTAAGGCGCAGTTCGGTGGCCAGCGCTTCGGTGAGATGGAAGTGTGGGCACTCGAGGCCTACGGTGCCGCGTACGCGCTGCAGGAGCTCCTCACGATCAAGTCCGACGACATCCTCGGCCGCGTCAAGGTCTACGAGGCGATCGTCAAGGGCGAGAACATCCAGGAGCCCGGCATCCCCGAGTCGTTCAAGGTCCTCATGAAGGAAATGCAGTCGCTCTGCCTGAACGTCGAGGTCCTCTCGGCCGACGGCACCGCGGTCAACCTCCGTGACACGGATGACGACGCCTTCCGCGCAGCGGAAGAGCTCGGCATCAACATCTCCAGCCGCTTCGAGTCCTCGTCGATCGACGAGATCTGAGCTCCCAGCTCAGCGACCCAGCTCAGATTTCAGAGAATTCCGACACAGGAGAACCAGTGCTCGAATCAACCACTTTCGATCAGATCCGTATCGGTCTGGCCACCGCCGACGACATCCGTCGTTGGTCCTTCGGTGAGGTCAAGAAGCCCGAGACGATCAACTACCGCACGCTGAAGCCCGAGAAGGACGGCCTCTTCGGCGAGCAGATCTTCGGACCCTCCCGCGACTGGGAGTGCGCCTGCGGCAAGTACAAGCGCGTGCGCTTCAAGGGCATCGTCTGCGAGCGCTGCGGCGTCGAGGTCACCAAGTCCTCGGTCCGTCGCGAGCGCATGGGCCACATCGAGCTCGCCGCGCCCGTCACGCACATCTGGTACTTCAAGGGTGTTCCCTCGCGCCTCGGCTACCTGCTCGACATGGCGCCGAAGGACCTCGAGAAGGTCATCTACTTCGCCGCCTACATGGTGATCTCGGTCGACGAGGATGCTCGTCACCGCGACCTCGCCACGCAGGAGAACAACATCCGTCTCGAGCTGAAGACGCTCGGCGACCGCCGCGATGCCCGCATCGCCGCTCGCCTGGCCAAGCTCGAGGAGGAGCTCGCCGCCCTCGAGGCGGAGGGCGCCAAGGCGGACCAGAAGAAGAAGGTCAAGGACGCCGCCGAGAAGGACATGACGGCCGCCCGCAAGAACGCGGACGAGCAGATCGCCAAGCTCGAGCGCGTGTGGGAGGACTTCCGCACGCTCGAGGTCGGCGCCCTCAAGCCCGAGGACGACGTCTTCCACGAGCTGCAGGACCGCTTCGGTCAGTACTTCGAGGCCCACATGGGTGCGGAGTCGATCAAGCGTCGCCTCGAGACCTTCGACCTGCAGGCCGAGGCCGACAGCCTCCACCTGCAGATCTCCGAGGGCAAGGGCCAGCGCAAGATCCGCGCGATCAAGCGCCTGAAGGTCGTCAACTCGTTCCTGCAGACCGGCATGTCGCCGGCCTCGATGGTGCTCGACGTCGTTCCGGTGATCCCGCCGGAGCTGCGCCCGATGGTCCAGCTCGACGGTGGCCGCTTCGCCACCTCCGACCTGAACGACCTCTACCGTCGCGTGATCAACCGCAACAACCGCCTCCGTCGCCTGATCGACCTCGGTGCCCCCGAGATCATCGTCAACAACGAGAAGCGCATGCTGCAGGAGGCCGTCGACGCACTGTTCGACAACGGCCGCCGTGGTCGCCCCGTCACCGGTACCGGTAACCGCGCCCTCAAGTCCCTGAGCGACATGCTCAAGGGAAAGCAGGGTCGCTTCCGCCAGAACCTGCTCGGAAAGCGCGTCGACTACTCGGGTCGTTCGGTCATCATCGTCGGACCCCAGCTGAAGCTGCACCAGTGCGGTCTGCCCAAGCAGATGGCGCTCGAGCTGTTCAAGCCGTTCGTGATCAAGCGCCTGATCGACCTCGGTCACTCGCAGAACATCAAGGCCGCCAAGCGCGCCGTCGAGCGCTACCGTCCCGAGGTCTGGGACGTGCTCGAAGAGATCATCCGCGAGCGTCCCGTGCTGCTGAACCGTGCACCCACGCTGCACCGTCTCGGCATCCAGGCGTTCGAGCCCCAGCTCGTCGAGGGCAAGGCGATCCAGCTGCACCCGCTCGTCTGCGCGGCGTTCAACGCCGACTTCGACGGTGACCAGATGGCCGTCCACCTGCCGCTGTCGGTCGAGGCCCAGGCCGAGGCCCGCGTGCTGATGCTCGCCTCGAACAACATCCTGAAGCCGTCGGACGGCCGCCCGGTGACCCTGCCCTCGCAGGACATGATCATCGGCCTGCACCACCTGACCACCCTCAAGGAGGGGGCGATCGGTGAGGGTCGTGCGTTCGGTTCCGTGGGCGAGGCGATCCTGGCCAAGGACGAGGGCACCCTCGACCTGCAGGCCAAGGCGCGCATCCGCATCCCCGGCCTGACGTTCCTCGAGGGCCAGGCGCCCGAGGGCTACGACAAGCACGGTCTCGTCGACGCCTCGCTCGGCCAGGCGATCTTCAACGCCACGCTCCCCAAGGGCTACCCGTTCGTTCGCGAGCAGGCCGACAAGGGCAAGCTGTCGCAGATCGTGAACAAGCTCGCCGAGGAGTACCCCAAGGTCGAGGTCGCGGCATCGCTCGACCGGATCAAGGACGCCGGCTTCTACTGGGCCACCCGTTCGGGTGTCACCGTGGCGCTGAGCGACATCCTCACCCCGCCGAACAAGGCCGAGATCGTGGGCGGCTACGAGAAGCAGGCCGCGAAGGTCCAGGCGCAGTACGAGAAGGGTCTCACCACCGACGCCGAGCGTCGTCAGGAGCTCATCAAGATCTGGACCGAGGCCACCGACGAGGTCCAGAAGGCGATGCGGGACAACTTCCCGGCCGACAACACCATCAACCGCATGGTCTCGTCGGGCGCCCGTGGTAACTGGCTGCAGATCCGCAACATCGCGGGTATGCGAGGCCTGGTGAACAACCCCAAGGGTGAGATCATCCCGCGTCCGATCATCTCCTCGTACCGCGAGGGTCTGTCGGTCGCCGAGTACTTCATCGCGACGCACGGTGCCCGTAAGGGTCTGGCCGACACGGCCCTCCGTACGGCCGACTCGGGGTACCTGACGCGTCGTCTCGTCGACGTCTCGCAGGACGTCATCATCCGCGAAGAGGACTGCGGCACGTCGAAGGGCCTCGAGCTCCCGATCGCCGCGGCCGACTCGACCGGTGCGCTGGTCAAGGACGCGAACGTCGAGAACTCGGTGTTCGCCCGCACGCTGGCGACGGCTGTCGTCGACGCGCAGGGAACCGTCCTGGCCGAGGCCGGCGACGACGTGGGCGACGTCCTCATCGACAAGCTCGTCGCGGGCGGCATCGAGTCCATCAAGGTCCGCTCCGTGCTGACCTGCGACTCCGCCGTCGGTGTCTGCGCGAAGTGCTACGGCCGTTCGCTCGCCACCGGCAAGATCGTCGACATCGGCGAGGCCGTCGGCATCATCGCGGCCCAGTCGATCGGTGAGCCCGGTACCCAGCTGACGATGCGTACCTTCCACACCGGTGGTTCCGCGTCGGCCGACGACATCACGCAGGGTCTTCCCCGTGTGCAGGAGCTCTTCGAGGCTCGTACCCCCAAGGGTGCCTCGCCGATCGCCGAGGCCGACGGCCGCATCACGATCGACGAGACCGAGAAGGCCAAGAAGGTCATCCTCACGCCCGACAACGGCGACGAGCCCGTGGTCTACCCCGTCCTGAAGCGTGCGACGCTCCTGGTCGAGGATGGTCAGCACGTCACCGTCGGTGAGCCCCTCCAGGTCGGAACGCTCGACCCCAAGGAGGTCATGCGCGTGCAGGGTGCCCGCGAGGTGCAGAAGTACCTCGTGAACGGCGTCCAGGGCGTGTACCGCTCGCAGGGTGTGCCGATCCACGACAAGCACATCGAGGTCATCGTGCGCCAGATGCTGCGCAAGGTCACCGTCGTCGACCACGGCGACACCGACCTGCTCCCGGGTGAGCTCGTCGACTTCAAGCGGTACCAGAACATCAACCGCGAGACGGTCGGCGAGGGCAAGCGCCCCGCGTCGGGTCGTCCCGAGCTGATGGGTATCACGAAGGCGTCGCTCGCGACGGAGTCGTGGCTGTCCGCCGCGTCGTTCCAGGAGACCACCCGCGTCCTGACGCAGGCGGCCATGGAGGGCAAGAGCGACCCGCTCGTCGGCCTGAAGGAGAACGTCATCATCGGAAAGCTCATCCCCGCGGGGACGGGCCTGTCGAAGTACCGCAACGTCACCGTCGAGGCGACGGAAGAGGCCAAGAGCGAGCGGTACCCCAACCGCATCTTCGCCTCGGACGGCGCGTACTCCGACGCCGATCTGAGCTACGTCGACTTCGACAGCTTCACGACGGACGACTTCACGCCCGGTAGCTACAACTAAGGGATCCGTCCCGCACGAAGGCCCTCGGCTCACGCCGGGGGCCTTCGTCGTGTCCGCGGCGTTTCGACCGCGCGACGTGTGGTGCCCCGCGGCGTGTCGGAGGCCGGGTGCGTCGGGGGAGTGCGCCTACCGTGGACGGGGAGGAACGGATGGCGCGAGTCGGTGGCCGGAACGTGTGGATCGCGTGGCCGGTGGGAATCATCTGCACCGTGGTGGTCGCCGTCCTGGTCGTGCTCGCGGTCCCCGGGATCCCGGCATCCGTGATCTTCGTCGGCGACACGCTCCGCGCGGCCGGGTCCGCTCCCACGGCCACGCCGGAGCCGGCGCCGACGCCGGCGTCGACCTGTCGCGAGCTCTACTCGGCGGACCTCTGGTCGTCGCTGGTGTGGTCGCGCAACAACCTCCTGACGCAGCGTCGGACCCCGGCGGCGTCGACCCCTGAGGCCGCCGCGGCGTCGGGGGCGACCGTGGTCGTGACCTGCCACTGGCGGGGGACGGCGGGGCGGTCGATGGAGACCACGGTGTCGACCGTCACCCCCGAGGGGGCGTCGGCGGTTCAGGCGACGCTGTCGTCGCAGGGATTCGGATGCCAGGTCTCCGGCGACACGGTCCACTGCGAGCGCGCGGCGGGCGGCGTCGTCGAGGTGCACGACATCCGCGGCGATCGGTGGGTGTCGTCGACCCTCACGAACTGGATGCCGGACGGCTACGCCGAGACGGTGGCATCCCGAGCCTTCGCCGAGTGAGCGATCAGCCGAAGATCGACGCGATGATGCTCGCGGTGTAACCCGTCGGCGCGAGGTTGGAGTACTGCGTGTCGATCAGGACGTCGTCGCGCCAGAACAGCGTGCGACCGTCGTTGACCGGGTAGGTGTCGTTGATCCACGTCTTCTCGCACCGCGTGCCGTCATCGGGCGTGTAGCAGCTGAAGCCCTGCGTGGCGACGAGGTCGTTGAGCATGTCGAGGGCGGGGCCGCGGTCGACGCGGGTGATACGCGTCTCGAGGCCCGTCGTGTCGGCACCGGGATCGCGCCAGATGCAGATCAACGAGCCGTCGGGCTGCGGACCGGAAGCGCCGACCGACGGGTCGTTCAGCGGGACGGATGCCAACTGGGACAGCACGTCGGCCGAGAGCATTGCGCGGCAGTCGGTGGGGATGGCGGCGGGGGCGACGGTCGGGGTGATCGTCGGGATCGGCGTCGCGGTCGGGGAGGAGGGAGACTCAGCGGCCGGTGTCGTCGGTGCGGCAGAGCCGCCGTCGTCCGGCGCGCACGCGCTCAGCGCGAGCGCCGCCGCGACCGCGAACACGGCTGCGCCGGTCGAACGAAACGCGCGACGGGCCATGAAGTAACCCTAGATGCCGCCACCGACACGGTCGAGACCGACACACGACGGCACGCCTGCGCCGTACGGCGACGAGCGCGGGTTAGCCTGACGCCGCAGATACTTGCGCGCGTGAGGAGACCCCGATGAGCGACCCCCAGTCGTACGGTGACCCCGTCGACGAGCCCAAAGACGAGGCGCACGACGTGGTCGGGCGCGCGCACGAGGGCCTGGCCGACGCCGAGGCCGCCCAGCGCGATGCCGTGGACCCCGCCGAGGCCCAGGCCGCCTGGGACGAGCGCGAGCGCGATCAGCATGTGGCGTCGGCACCCGCAGCCGCCGAGACGACCACGGCGACCGTTCACGACGCGTCGCCGGTCGCTCCCACGACCACCACCGACCTCGATGACGAAGACGCCCGCTGGGCCGCGTACGCGGCTTCGGCGGAGCCCGAGGCGGCACCCGCCGCGGCGACGACCGACGCGTCCACGCAGCGCTACGACGCCTACGGCGACACCGCCGGGGCCGCGGCTGCCGGGGGAGCCGTCGCCGCGGGTGCCGCGGCGGCCGGAGCGTCCTCGACTCCGGTGACGTCGACCACCGCTTACGACACGCGATCGACCGACGCTCCCACGACGGCCTCCCCGACGGCGTACGCGAACGCCGCGCAGCCGATCTTCGTGCAGGCGCCCGAAGCCCCGCGTCCGCGCGGCAACCGCGGTGCCGCCGGCGCGATCGGCCTGCTCGCCGCCCTCTGCTTCGCCGTCCTCTACCTCGCGGCGACCCTCGGTCTGCGTCTGCTGACGGGCGACCTCCAGGTGTCCGGGCTCGCGAATGCCGCTCTCGGTGCCCTCGCCACGTGGGGTCTCTGGGTGCCGACCGTGGCGTTCTACCTGGGGTTCTGGTTCCTCGGAGCCCTCATCAACCGCGGCCGATGGGGACACTGGGTGGTCTGGGGCCTCGTCGTGGGTGTGATCGCCTGGGGCGGGCATCTCCTCGGTGCCCTCTTCGCCGCGCCTTTCTGGATGCTCACCGCTCGAGAGGGCGTCGACCTCCTCGGCGACAACGTCCTCGCTCCGCTCGCGATCGTCGCGTTCGTCCTCGGGCGCGAGCTGACGATCTGGTTCGGCGCGTGGGTCGCGCGTCGCGGCCGGCGCGTGACCGAGCTGAACGACGAGGCGCAGCGCGAGTACGAGCGCACCCTCGAAGCGGGCCCGCAGGTGTCCGTCGTCTGAGGCGGGATGCCATGACCGACGCGCCGCGACCGGCGGGGGTGACCCCGCCGGTCGCTGTCGTTTTCGCGACCGTGACGTTCGTCGCTCTCGGGATCGGCGGACTCGGGGTCGCCAGCCTCGTTCTCGACCGCGACGTCATCCCTGTGACGGGCCTCGGCCCGATACCCGGGGTCATCGGTCTCGTGGTCGCGACAGCGCTGTTCGCCGGCATCCTGCTCTGGGGGCTCCGAGCCCAGCCGCCCGGGTACCTCACCGCGGTCCCGTGCGCTCTGGGCGCTTACGTGGGGGAGCTCGCGGGGATCGTCGCGGGAGGCCTTTTCAGTGGAGCGGACCCCGCGCGGGCGGTCGCCGCGGCCGGGACCGTCGCGCTCGGCTGGCCCGGCGGCGTGCTCGCGGCCGCAGCGATGCTGGCGGCGGTTTTCGGGGTGTTCCTCGTTCGCGCACGGACCGAGCGCCCGCGGTGGACCTGGGAGGACGAGGACGACGACACTCCCTGATCGCAACCGGGGATGCGGGTGTGACGCGCGGGAGACACGATCATCCCCGCTGCCCGGGCGTGTCGGTCTAGCGTAGGAGTGTGGAGCGGTCGCTCGAGACCCAGGTAGGCCAGGCGGTGGACGCCTGGCTGAAATGGCTGCCCCGGTGGGAGCCCGCGAACCACCGCGGCCGTATCGCGCCGTGCCGTCGGTGCTTCGGATCCCCGGTCCTCTCCGCGGCGGGTCTCGGTTCCGACGTCCCCCACGGCGTCCAGCACGGTCTGTCCACCCGCGTGAAGACGATCGTCGATCACGCCGTCGCCGAGTACACCGCGCGCAACCTCCCGATGCTGCAGGCCGAACTGGACCAGCAGGCCGAACGAAACCGCCGTCGCTCGTACCGTCCGGCGGAAGGCCTCGAGCCCGAGTTCGAGGGGCTGCCGCTCGACCCGGAGCCAGAGCCCGGGGCACCGTTCCTCTTCACCCTCACCGGCCTGGCCGCCGAAGAAGACGCGGTGATCCCCGCCCTCCCTCCGCTGTCGGACGCCGCGAAGGCGGCGCTGCGCCAGGAGGTCGGTCTCGCCGACGACTACGCGAACATGATCGGCCGCGAGGTGTGCACGATCCTGCTGCACCACCGCCTGCGCATCCAGGGGGCGATCGCCGAATACGTGGAGCCGCAGGTGGCGGCGATGCTCGACGAACTGACACGTTCCCTCGACGCGCCGTTCGATCCGCGCGACCCCGGCGACGCGGCATCCTGAGCTTGTCCACAGCCCCCGGGATCCCGGAGGCGCCTTTGTTAGCATTGCCGGGTTGCCCGCCCGGCCAGACGCGGGCGCGTCGTCCGGGAGGGGGCACCATGCCGCAGCGCCTCCCCTCGTCGCCGCCGATCCTGCCCGGGCTCGCGTACATCCGTCCGCTCGGCTCCGGGGGCTTCGCCGACGTCTTCCTCTACGGGCAGGACATGCCGCGCCGCGAGGTGGCGGTCAAGGTCCTCCCGAGCGACGTGCGCGATCCCGACCTCCGGCGCATGTTCAACGCCGAGGCCGACGTGCTCGCGCACCTCTCGGCGCACCCCTCGATCGTCACCGTGTACCAGGCCGGGATCTCCGCCGACGGCCGGCCCTACATCGTCATGGAGTACTGCCCGGGATCGCTCGCCCAGCGCTACCGGGTCGAGCGGATCCCCGTGCCCGAGGTCCTCGCCATCGGCGTGCGCATGGCCGGAGCCCTCGAGTCGGCTCATCACGCGGGTCTGGTGCATCGCGACGTGAAGCCGAGCAACATCCTCGTCACGACCTTCGGGGCGCCCGTCCTCGCCGACTTCGGGATCTCGTCGTCGTTGGTGCGCCAGGACGCCGACGAGATGCTCGCGATGTCGGTTCCGTGGAGCGCCCCCGAGGTGATCGCCGAACAGACCGCCGGCACCGTCTCGAGCGAGGTGTGGAGTCTCGGGGCGACCGTCTACTCGCTCCTGGCTGGGCACAGCCCCTTCGAGCGTCGTGAACGCGGGCAGAACTCGCGCGAGCAGCTGCGTCGCCGCATCGCGCGCGCGTCGTACACCGAGATCTCCCGCTCCGACGTGCCGCCGTCCCTGCAGGCCGCGCTCGCCCGCGCGATGTCACGGAATCCGCAGGACCGGCATCCGAGCGCCCGCGCTCTCGGTGAAGACCTGCAGCGTGTGCAGACCGAGCTCGGTCTCGCGGCGACCCCCCTCGAGGTGCCCAGCGCCGCGTGGTCGCCGTCGACCGGGGTGGTCGACTTCTCCGACACGGCGCTGCGCGGACCGACGCGCTCGCACATCGAACGCGAGGGCGCGCGCAAACTCCGCGACCGCTCCGGGGTGACGGGCCTCGCCCGCGACGAAGACACCGACATCTCGGCTCCCGGGCCGGCGTCGCACCGCGTCCTGCCCTGGGCGCTCGCCGGAGCGACGGTCATCGCCGCGGGCGCCGTGGTCGTCGCCGCGCTGTACGCCACGGGGGTGCTGTGATGCGGCGACGCACGGTCGTCGGTCTCGCCTCCACGCTCGCGGCTGCGGCTCTCGTGATCACGGCCAGCGTCGTCTGGCCCGGCCTCGACGCGCAAGAGACCCCCGAGGTCGACACCTCGGTCTGGGCTCTGCAGACCGGCGAGGGCCAGCGCTACGCCCGGGTCAACACCTCGGTGGGCGAGCTCGACACCGTGCGGTCGGCAGGCAATCCCAGCGAGGTCGCGCAGAGCGCGGACGGCGCGTACCTGTTCACCGACAGCTACAGCAAGCTCTCGCGCATCGACGAGGCCCAGCCGGTCGACCTGCAGGAGGAGCAGCTCTCGTCCGCCCCCGACACCCCCGCGGGCACGACCTCGGTGGTCACGGCGGGCGATTTCGTCGTGTACCGCACCGACACCGGCACGCTGTTCACCGGCCGGCTGAGCGAGGCCGGGCAGGCGGCATCCGAATTCGATCCGTTCGGCTCGGCCGGCGGCGACTCCCCGTCGTACACCGCGGATGCCATCGCCCTCGACGACCGCGGAATGCTCTTCGCGTACTCCTCGGCGGACGGTTCCGTCATCCGCTACGACATCGCCGCCGACGAGGTGCGCGCGCGCGATGCGCTCGCCGCCGAGGTGTCCACCCCGCTCCTCTCGGCGGCCGGAGACACCTGGGTTCTCGTCGACGGCGACGCGGGGCGCGTGTGGGTGCGCGGGGCCGACCCGGTCGATGTCGCCGTGGTCGACCAGGCCGTCGTCAGCTCTCCCGATTCCGCGGGCAGCGCGGTCTACCTCGCCGACGAGCAGTCGCTGTGGGCGATTCCCGTCGACGGTTCCGGACCGAACCGCGAGGTGGGCGGCGGGGGCACCGTTCTCGGGCAGCCCGCCAAGCCGATCTCGCACGGGGGCGTCGCGTACGCGGCGTGGCTGCTCCCCGGCGAGGCCGGCGGAACGCTCTGGCGTTCCGACGCGGGCGAGACGCCGCTCGATTACGCGGGGGGAACGCTTCCCGATCAGCGTCGTCCGGTGTTCGTCGCGACCGACCACGCCGTGATCCTGAACGAGACGCGCAGCGGCTGGGTATGGACCGTCCCGAACGGGACGCTCGTCGCGTCGAGTCAGAACTGGAGCCTCGACGACAGGACGGAGCAAGCCGCGGTCCAGAGCGATGAGCAGCTCAGCGTCGTTCTCGACCCCAAGCCCCCGATCGCGGAGCCGGATGCGTTCGGTGTGCGGGCGGGCCGCCTCGTCACCCTCCCGGTCCTGTTGAACGACCACGACCCCAACGAAGACGTGTTGAGCATCGTCGGCGAGAGCGTCACAGGTCTCGATCCCGGCTTCGGCGAGCTCAGTCTCACCGACGACAATCAGCGCCTCGCGGTGCGCGTGCGTCCCGAGGCGACCGGCACGGCGACGTTCTCGTACGCGGTGACCGACGGCACGACGCCCGACGGGCTGACGTCCGCCCCCACCACCGTCACGCTGACCGTCTCGCCCGAAGCGGCGAACGCCGCCCCCGTGTGGTGCGGTGTCGAGAAGTGTCTTCAGCCCTGGCCCACCCCGGAGGTCGCGCGCGGCGGCACGATCACGGTCCCCGTCCTCCCCGGGTGGGTCGATCCCGACGGTGACCCGCTGCTGCTGCTGTCGGTCGACAACCCGGGCGGAGTCGGCAGTGTCACCTCGACCCCGGCGGGCGAGGTCGTCTACCAGCACGCCGACGACGGCTCCGGCGGCGAGCAGACGATCCAGCTCGACGTCACCGTCGCCGACACCCGGGGAGCCGTGGCGACGAAGCCGCTGCTGATCCGTGTCGCCCCCGACCCCGGCCTCGCCGTGCAGTCCTTCGCCGTCGTCGACACGGTGGGGTCGAGCCTCACGGTCGATGTCGGTCCGCACGTGACCGGGACCGCGGGAGCCGTCTCGCTCAGCTCGGTCCGGATCCTCGACGACGCCGCGGCCACCGCGGGTGTCATCGGCGGCAGCACGACCTTCGACTTCACCGCGTCGCAACCGGGCGTGTACCGGGTCGATTTCACGGTCTCCGACGGGGGACGGGATGCCACCGGCACCGCCCGCATCACCCTGCTGGCCGCGGACGCCCCCGCGCAGCTGTCGACCGCTCCCGTCGTGGCGTTCGTGCGCCCGCAGGAGGACGCCACCCTCGACGTGTTCTCGGCGGTGTCGAACCCGACGGGGCGAGTCCTCCTCCTCAGCGACGTCGTCGCCGCGGCCGAGGACGGTGCCTCGCTCAGCGTCGACACGGTCGGCCAGAACGATCTCCGCGTCTCGGGGAGCACAGCCACGGGCGAGGCCGGTCTCCTCGGCACCGTCACCTACAGCGTGAGCGACGGCACCGACGACGAGGGGGCCCGTGTCAGCGGGGAGGCGACCGTCTACCTGCTCCCGCCGGCGCCCGAGATCGCCCCCATCGCGGTCGATGACACCGTGACCGTCCGGGCCGGTGCCCAGGTCGACATCCCCGTGCTCGACAACGACGTGTCGCCGGCCGGTGGACGACCCACCCTCGACCCGGCGAGCGTGAGCGCGCAACCCGCGAGTGACGCGCTCGCCTTCGCCTCGGGCGGGGTGCTCCGCTACCTCGCGCCGACCACTCCCGGCTCGTACGAGGTGACGTACCGGGTGTACACCACCGGCGCTCCCTCGCTGTGGGACGAGGCGACGGTGCACATCACCGTCCTCGGTAACGACGCGAATCGGGCGCCGGTGCCGGACACTCTGCAGGGTCGGGTGCTGAGCGGCGGGACGACGACCATCCCGTTCTCCGGCTTCGGGGTCGACCCCGACGGCGACGCCGTGATGCTCGACCGGATCGTCAGCCAGCCCGATCGCGGGACCGCGTCGATCTCTCCCGATGGCCTCTCCATCGTCTACGCGTCCGTCCCCGGGGATCGCGGCCAGGTGTCGTTCCGCTACCGCGTCTCCGACACTGCCGGCGCCACGGGCGAGGGCACCGTGCGCATCGGCGTCCTGGACGCCGAGGCGAACCCGAGCCCCATCACCTTCACCGACTACGTCCAGGTGCAGGCGGGCGCAGACAGCCGGCTCCGCGTGAGCCCGCTCGCGAACGACATCGATCCCACGCAGGGTCGTCTGACGCTCACCGGTGTGCGTCCCGACCTCCCCGAGAAACTCGTCGACGGCGAGGACAACCCCGAGTACGGGCGCCTGGCCGAGCGGGTCGAGTCGGTCACCGACACCGGGGTGGTGATCCGCGCGGGAGACGCCCCCGCGACGATGTCGTTCCTCTACGACGTGGCATCCGATTCCGGGAACACCGGGCGAGGGCTCATCGTCGTCAAGGTCGTGCGCGAGAGCGTGCCCGACTACCCGGTGGTGGCTGACACGGCACTGACCCTCGAGGACCGCGACGACTTCACGACCGGGGTCGACGTTCTCGCCGGTCGCGCCACGTGGTCGGGCGGCGACGTGAGCGACCTGAGGGTCTCGCTGTGGGGGAATCCGTCCGACGTCCGCGTCGACGGGCGTCGCATCTCGGGGGATCTGCCGGCGACGCGCCGCATCATCCCCTTCGCGGTCACGGGCACGGTCGGCGGCTCCGAGGTCACGACCTACGCGTTCCTCCGCGTCCCCGGTGACGACGATGTGACGCTCGCCCTGCGTCCCAACTCGGCGCAGCGCGTCGACGAGCTGTCGTCGGTCGACTTCGACATGGCATCCCTCGTCGCCCTTCCTCGGCGCGCCACCCTCGAGGTCGGCACCGAGGCCACCACGACCGGCGCGCGCGCCGAGGCGCGGTGCACGGTGTCGGGCTCCCGGGTGACCTACGAAGCCGGGACCGGGTCACCGTGGGCCGATGCCTGCATCGTTCCGGTGCGCATCGCGGGGACGCAGGAGTGGACGCTCCTCTCCGTCCCGATCGGCATCGTGGCGCGCGACCCGCAGCCCGAGCTCCGCCCCGGCTCGCTCACGGTCGGGCCGGGCGAGACCGCGACCTTCGACCTGCGCAACATGACCTCGTGGCAGCTGGGCCGCGAGGACTGGAACAGCATCCGCTACGCGCTCGAGTACTCGGGGTCGGCGTTCTCGTCCGTCACGCTCGACGGCTCGACCGTCACCGTGACCGGTGCCGACCGTGCCGTTCCGGGAACCGAGAACGCGGCGATCATCACGGTGACGAGTCACAACGCGGTGGCTCCCGCCCGTCTCCTCCTGCGCGTCGGAGCAGCTCCGTCGACCCTCCCGCAGGGTGGCACCACCTCCCGCCAGTGCTCGCAGGCCGACGGTTCCTCGTGCACGATCGAGGTGGTCGGCGCCGACGGAGAGGTCAACCCGCTCCCGCGCACCCCGCTCGAGGTCGTCGGCGTCCGGTCGACGGGAACCTGCACGGGCGTGAGCTTCGCGGTGGCTTCGGCGACGAGCATCGCGGCATCCTGGACCGGCGACGCCCCCGGCGCGACCTGTGCGGCCAGCGTGACCCTGCGCGACGCCCAGGGGCGCAGCACCGCGGGTCCCCGCGACGCGCGCGTCGTGCTCGACCTCCAGGGCTACCCGCGCACCCCGGCGAGCGTCCGCCAGTCCGCGTACGCCGACGGCTCGCTCACGCTCCGCGTCGACGCGGGTGAGGCGCGGCGCGCATACCCCGGGCTGACCGGCTTCGTGGTGCGATACCGCGGCGACATCGTCGCCCGCTGCGCGCCGGACGGCGGCTGCCCCGCCATCGCCGCGCCGAACGGCGACCAGCGCGAGTACGTCGTCACCGCCGTCAACGACGTGGGGGAGTCCCGCGGATCGGTGCGCACGACCGCGTGGGCGTACGACCCGCCGCCGCGGCCCGACAGCGTGGACTGGACCCCGACCGTCACGGACGACGGGGCCGGCAACGTCGTCGACCTCCTCGTGCGAGGAGTGGATGCCGCCGAGACGGGGTCTCTCCAGATCCGGAGCAGCACGGGCGAGACGCAGACCGTCTCGGTCGGGCGCAACCAGCAGGACGTGCCGATCAAGGGCTTCCGCGTCGGCAGCAACGCGTCGACGGAAGTCCGCGTCACGCCGCTGTCGCGCTTCGACATCCCCGCCGGCCTCGGCGGCTCGGTCGAGGGTGGCGTCCTGACCTTCCGCGCCCACGGCGTGGGCAAGCCGACCGGGCTCGCGTTGACCCTCACCTCGCGCACGGCGTCCGACGGGTCGGCGACGATCGTGGCCCAGGCGACCGCCGATCCGAACGGCACTGATTCCGAACTGCGCTTCGGCATCGTCGAGGGGACGACCTGCCGGACGGGCGATGACGGCGCACGGCGTGAGTTCCCCGGCAAGAAGGACGGCGAGGAGTACACCTTCACCGCCTGTGTCGACTCGGTCTACCAGGGCAAGACGTACGGCTCGGCCGCCCCCGTGACCGACACGAAGCGGGTCGATCAGGATCGCGCGGCGCCGCAGGGGTACACGTTCCGCGTCGACGCGGAGCCCACCGTCGAGCTCACCGGCGGTCGGACCGAAGCGCGGTGGTACCTGAACTCGAAGATCACCCCCGGAAACGACCCCCCGCGCAACAACGAGGTCGAATACACGAACTTCCCCAGCGACATCTTCGGCAGCGACCCCGACATCGGCGTCTACTTCCGGCACAAGCTCTGGGGCACCACCTCCGAGACCGGCCGCGTCACACCCGCCAAGGGCAGCGCGCCGTACCAGGTCGTGGCGGCAGCGCGTGTCAGCGCGTGTGTCGCCGGCGACAAGCTCGACATCTCGCGCAGCTCCAGCAACGACAAGGCGTCGTTGGATGTCGACACCTCTCAGGCGGTGTTCCGCGACGCGAAGGGCGCGGTCGTGCCCCGCGCCGACGGCAGCGATCGTGTCCCCGTGGGCGCGGAGCGCGTCGAGAATGTCGTCGTCACCGTCGACTGGTCCGCCCAGGGGTGGGGACTCGACGCGGCGACGCTCACCGTGTCGGGCTCGTGCTCGCCCGGAACGCCCACGAAGCCCTGACCCGACGA
>NZ_LDRU01000056.1 GCF_001476285.1 Microbacterium testaceum
TTGTTTTCAGGCAGAGGACGGAGTCGCATATTTCTGCCGGTCTCGTGGGCTCGAAGATGCGTATAAGGGACAGCTCGCCACCACCGACACCGTGTCGCGCATCGTCATCACGAGCGGACCCAAGGTCGGCCTCGAACTCCCCCTCGGCACCGAACCGCTCACGATCGGCCGCTCGAGCGAGTCCGGTCTCGTGGTCCGCGACGACTACACCTCGAGCCACCACGCGCGGCTCGTGCTGTGGGGCAACCAGTGGATGCTGCAAGACCTCGACTCGACCAACGGCACCACGCACGACGGGGTGCGCGTGGCATCCCCCGTGCAGGTGAAGGTCGGCGCCCCCATCAAGGTGGGCGCGACGACCTTCGAGCTGAGGAAGTAACCCTCTTCCATGGTCTTCCAAGGCTCGAGCGCCGCCATCTCCCACACGGGCAAGGTGCGCTCCAACAACCAGGATTCGGGCTACTCCGGCTCGAATCTCTTCGTGGTCGCCGACGGCATGGGCGGTCACGCGGGCGGTGACGTCGCGTCGAGCCTCGCGATCCACCGCATGACCGAGTTGGACCAGCCCTTCCCCACCCCCGCCGACGCCGAGCACGCCCTGCGCGACGCCCTGTCCGACACGGCGGCCGAGCTCATCGACACGGTCGCGCGTCGGCCCGAGCTCGCGGGGATGGGAACCACCGTCAGCGCCCTGATCATGGTCGACGACTACGCCGTCATCGGCCACATCGGCGACTCACGCATCTACCTGTACCGCGACGGCGAGCTCACCCAGATCACGACCGACCACACGTTCGTGCAGCGCCTGGTCGACTCGGGTCGCATCACCCCCGAAGAGGCGCGGTATCACCCGCGGCGCTCGGTCCTCATGCGCGTGCTCGGCGACATGGACCCCGATCCCGAGATCGACACGTTCATCATGCCGACGCAGGACGGCGATCGCTGGCTGCTGTGCTCCGACGGGCTCTCGGGCGTCGTCGGCGACGCACACACCGACCGCACCCTCGCCCTCGGGATGCCGCCCGCCCGCACCGCGGACGCGCTCCTCAAGCAAGCGCTCGACGGAGGGGCGCCCGACAACGTCACCGTCGTGATCGTCGACGTCGGCGGCCAGCACCCGGTTTTCACCGGCACACCCACGATCGTGGGCTCGGCGCTGAACCCGGTCGGAGCCGTCGCGCCCGCGGGCCGACCGGCGAGGTCGAACTGGCTGCACCCCGTCCGCCAGGCCGCGAACGAGCCGACGCACTTCGAACCCGCGGCCGAGTTCCTCGAAGAGCTCATCGAAGAAGACCGGCGCCGCGCCCGTCGGCGCCGCCTCGGCTGGCTCGCCGCGCTCCTGATCGTGCTGGCCGGCATCGGCCTCGCTCTCTTCGCCGGCTACAACTGGACCCAGACGCGGTACTACGTGGGCGCCGACGACGATTCCGTCGTCATCTACCGCGGAGTGCAGCAGTCCATCGGCCCGATCTCGCTGTCGTCGGTGTACGAAGACACCAACATCGTCCTCGCCGACCTCTCGGACTTCGACCGCCAGACGGTCGAGGCCACGATCTCGGCGCGCTCCCTGTCCGACGCCGAACAGATCGTGGAGCGTCTGCGTCCCACCCCGGAGGCCGGCGGATGACCGATCAGAAGCTGACCCGCGACAACGCCGTGTCGACCGACACGGCCGTGATGCGCGCCCTGAAGAAGATCCGCGTCCCCGCCACGCAGCGCAATCGGGAGCTGGGCCTGCTGATCTTCGCGATCGCGGTCTACGGCGCCGCTCTCGTGCTCGTGCAGCTGGGCGTGAACGGCACGATCGAGTCGGGCTTCCTGACGCTCGCGAGCATCCCCGCCGTCCTCGCGTTGGTCATGCACGTGGTCCTGCGGCTGCGCGCACGCGACGCCGACCCCTTCGTCCTGCCGATCGCCACCGTGCTGACGGGGATCGGCATCGCGATGATCTACCGCATCGACCTCGCGGTCCGCCTCGAGGGCTGGGATGCCACGTCGAACCGTCAGATCGCCTGGGCGGCCATCGCTCTGGTCGCCGCCCTCGCTGTGGTGATCTTCGTGCGCAACTACCGCGTGCTCTTCCGCTACACCTACCTCTCGGGTCTGATCGGCATCCTGCTCCTGCTCCTGCCGTTTGTTCCGGGCCTGGGAACCGAGCAGAACGCGGACGTGTGGGTCTCGCTCGGATTCGTTTCGTTCCAGCCGGGTGAGCTGGCCAAGATCTGCCTCGCGATCTTCTTCGCCGGCTACCTCGTGCGCACCCGCGAGAGCCTCACCTCCACGGGCACCCGGTTCCTCTTCATGACCTGGCCCCGCGCGCGAGAGCTCGGTCCGCTCCTGATCATCTGGCTCGTCTCGCTCGGCATCATCGTGCTCCAGCGCGACCTCGGTACGGGTCTGCTCATCTTCGGCATGTTCGTCGCGATGCTCTACGTCGCGACCGGCAAGACGAGCTGGGTGCTCATCGGCGTCGTCCTCGCTGCGACCGGAGCGTTCCTGGCATCCCGGGTCCTCCCCTACGTCAACGGGCGCTTCGCCAACTGGCTCGACGCGTTCAACCCCGAGGTCGTCAACCGCGACGGCGGAAGCTATCAGCTCGTGCAAGGGATCTTCGGCCTTTCGCACGGCGGACTCTTCGGCACCGGTCTCGGCCAGGGCCGCCCGTACATCACCCCGCTCTCGCAGAGCGACTACATCGTCCCGAGCCTCGGTGAAGAGCTGGGTCTCGTCGGCTTGTTCGCGATCCTCGCGCTCTACATGGTGTTCGCGAGCCGCGGCATCCGCATCGGCCTCGCCGGTCAGGACGACTTCGGAAAGCTCCTGGCGACCGGCTTCTCGTTCACGATCGCGCTGCAGGTGTTCATCATGGTCGGCGGTGTCACGCGCGTGATCCCGCTGACCGGCCTGACCACGCCGTTCCTCGCCGCCGGCGGGTCCTCGCTCGTGGCCAACTGGATCATCGTGGCCTTCCTGCTGCGGATCTCGGATGCCGTGCGCAGCCGCCCCCGGGTGGTGATCGGTTGATGACGCCCACGATCGCGCCGCCCACCGCGCCCCTCGGCGCTCCCCGACCAGAGGAGGCACCGTGACCAAAGAACTCCGACGCCTCAGCATCGTCATGCTGGCGATGTTCCTCGCCCTGTTCGCCTCGACGAGCATCATCCAGGTCGCCCAGGCGGGCAATCTCACCGATGCCCCCGGCAACACTCGCGCCCTCTACGACTCCTACGAGATCCAGCGCGGCTCGATCATCGCGAGCGGAAGCCCGATCGCGCAGTCGGTGCCGTCGGACGACGTCTACAGCTGGCAGCGCCAGTACACCGACGCGCAGATGTGGGCTCCCGTGACCGGGTACGTCAACCCGGTGCTCGACTCGCGCACGCAGATCGAGGATGCCGAGAACTCGGTGCTCAGCGGATCGGGAGAGAACGAGTTCTTCTCGCGCATCAACCGCGCGATCACGGGTCAGGCGCCCCGGGGTGCCAACGTGGAGCTGTCGCTCGACGCCAACGTTCAGCGCGCCGCGTGGGACGCCCTCGGCGGTCTGCAGGGTGCTGTCGTCGCGATGGAGCCCTCGACCGGTCGCATCCTGGCCATGGTCTCGACGCCGAGTTTCGACACGAACGCGCTCGCGTCTCATGACACGGATGCCGTCGACTCGACCTACGACCAACTGGTCGCCGATCCGTCGCAGCCGATGGACAACCGCGCCATCGCCGGCAACCTCAACCCTCCGGGGTCGACGTTCAAGCTGGTCGTGGCGTCGGCGGCGTTGGCATCCGGAAAGTACACTCCCGACTCGAGCTTCCCCAACGTGGCCGAGTACACGTTGCCGCAGTCGAGCAGCGTCGTACGCAACGCCGGCGGCGGCACGTGCGGCGGCGGCGACACCGTCACGATCGCCACGGCCCTGCGGTTGAGCTGCAACATCCCGATGGCCGAGCTGGCCGTAGAGCTCGGCGATGACGCGATCAAGGCCGAGGCCGAGAAGTACGGCTTCAACAAGCAGTTCTCGATGCCGCTGACCTCGACCGCGTCCAGCTACCCCTCCGGCCTCGACGCCGCGCAGACGGCGCTCAGCGGATTCGGTCAGGGACAGGTGACCGCGACACCGCTGCAGATGGCGATGGTGTCGGCCGGGATCGCGAACGGCGGAGTGGTGATGAACCCGCGGATGGTCGACCGGGTGATCGAGTCCGACCTGTCGGTGACCGATGAACGCGCCGACAGCGAGTTCGGTCGCGCACTGGACGCGAATCTCGCGGCGGAGATGGTTTCGATGATGACGGCGAACGTCCAGGACGGCGCGGCGTCGAATGCAAGAATAGACGGGGTCCAGGTCGCCGGTAAGACCGGCACCGCGGAGAACGGATCGACACGTCCGTTCACTCTCTGGTTCACGGGTTTTGCTCCGGCCGACGACCCCAAGGTCGCCGTCGCAGTGGTGGTCGAGAACGGCGGGGGCCAGGGGCAGAGCGGGAGCGGCAACGATATCGCCGCCCCGATAGCGAAGAAGGTCATGGAGGCGGTGCTGGGTAAATGAGACCGACGCAGGGAGTGACCTTCGGAGGACGGTACGAGCTCGATTCGCGTATTGCGATCGGCGGTATGGGTGAGGTGTGGGAAGCGACCGATCACGTCATCGGACGCACCGTCGCCATCAAGATCCTCAAAGACGAATACATGGGCGACCCCGGGTTCCTCGAGCGTTTCCGCGCCGAAGCCCGTCACGCAGCTCTGGTGAACCACGAGGGCATCGCGAGCGTGTTCGACTACGGCGAAGAAGACGGCAGCGCCTTCCTCGTCATGGAGCTCGTCCCCGGCGAGGCCCTGTCGACGATCCTCGAGCGCGAGGGCTCGTTGTCGACAGACAAGACGCTCGACATCGTCGCGCAGACCGCCGCCGCGCTGCAGGCCGCGCATGCCGCCGGTCTCGTGCACCGCGACATCAAGCCGGGCAACCTGCTGATCACGCCCGACGGCCGCGTCAAGATCACCGACTTCGGCATCGCGCGCATCGCCGACCAGGTCCCGCTGACCGCGACCGGTCAGGTCATGGGCACCGTGCAGTACCTGTCGCCCGAGCAGGCGTCCGGACACCCGGCGTCTCCGGCGACCGACATCTACTCGCTCGGCATCGTCGCGTACGAGTGCCTGGCGGGCAAGCGCCCCTTCACGGGCGAGTCGCAGGTCGCGATCGCGATGGCCCAGATCAACGAGCAGCCTGCGCCGCTCCCGCCCACCGTGGCGGTTCCGGTGCAGAACCTCGTCATGGCCATGATCGCCAAGAAGCCCGACGACCGGCCCGCCTCGGCTGCCGCCGTCTCACGCGCCGCTACGGCCCTGCGCCGGGGAGACCTCACCGCCGCCGCGGCCGCGGTCCCCGCGATCGCCGCGGGTGCCGCCGTCGCCGACGATGTCACGCAGCTCCTGTCGCCCGGGCAGACGGGCGCGGCCACGCGCCTCATGCCGACCCCGGCGGCGACGTCGCTTCTCACCGAGGAGCACACCGAAGAGACCGTGCCGCAGAAGAAGAAGCGGAGCCGGCTCACGTGGCCGCTCATCGCGCTGATCGTGCTGCTCGTGCTCGTCCTCGGAGGAACGCTCGCGGCCCTGCTGACCAACCAGAACGAGCCCGACGCGGCCCCGTCGAGCACGGCTCCGACAGCGGCCACGCCGGTGCCGAGCGCGTCGACGCCCTCGCCGTCGTCCTCCCCCTCGCAGACCCTGGTCGACGTCGACTCGCTCGACCTGCTCGGCCGCACGTGCGACGAGGCGCGCGCGATCCTGCGCGACAGCAACCTCGCGGCCACCTGTGCCACCGGTAACGCGGCGACCAATGCCGACGAGATCGGCACGGTCTACAAGGTCGACCCCACCGGTCGGAACCCCGCGGGCACCAACATCACGGTGACGGTCTACGGCGAAGAGACGCCCCTCAGCCAGCCGGGAACGCCCACGCTGCCCTCGTCGGTCGCGGCCGGTGCCACGGTGCAGGTCTCGTGGCAGCAGTACACCTGCCCCTCGGGCACGGGCAACGTCACGTCGTACAACTTCACCGCCGAGCAGGGGACCTTCGCCACCAACGGCTCGTCGACGGCGTCGTTCTCCCCGGACGAGCGCAATGCCGAGCTGGTGGTGAGCAACTCTCCCGGATCGACTCTCCGGGTGACCTACACGGTCAGCTGCTCGGGCACCGATCGGACCGCCGGCCCCTCGGGTGAGGCATCCGCCACGATCTCCGGTGGTCCGTCGCCGACGACCTCCGCGTCGCCCAAGAACTGACCCTTTCGCACACGCATCACCCCTGGAGTTCCTTCGTGACCACTGAGACGCGCGTCCTGTCCGGACGCTACCGCGTTGACGACCTCATCGGTCGTGGCGGCATGGCGAGCGTCTACCGCGGCTACGACCAGACGCTCGGGCGGACCGTCGCGATCAAGGTCCTCAAGGCCGATCTCGCCGGCGATGCGGCCTTCCGGACGCGTTTCCGCCTCGAGGCGCAGGCCGCGTCGCGGATGGCTCACCCCACGATCGTGCGGGTGTTCGACGCGGGCGAAGACGTCGAGACGGGCCCGGACGGCCAGGAACGTCCCGTTCCGTACATCGTCATGGAACTCGTCCACGGGCGCCTGCTCAAGGACATCATCTCGGCCGGCCCCGTCCCCACCGACGACGCACTGCGGTACGTCGACGGCATCCTCGAGGCTCTCGAGTACTCTCACCGCGCCGGCGTCGTGCACCGCGACATCAAGCCCGGCAACGTGATGATCACCGAATCCGGCGGCGTGAAGGTCATGGACTTCGGCATCGCGCGCGCGGTGTCGGACTCCTCGTCGACCGTGGCCGAGACGACGGCGATCGTCGGCACCGCCGCCTACTTCTCTCCGGAACAGGCGAAGGGCGAGTCGGTCGACGCGCGAGCCGACCTGTACTCGACGGGCGTCGTCCTCTACGAGCTGCTGACCGGCCGACCGCCGTTCCGCGGTGAGACACCCGTGGCCGTCGCATACCAGCACGTCAGCGAAGCCCCGGTGCCGCCGAGCGAGATCAACGAATCCGTGTCGACGGCTCTGGATGCCATCGTGCTCCGTGCCCTCGCGAAGGATCCGTTCCAGCGTCCGCAGGATGCGGCGAGCTTCCGGGAAGCTCTGGATGCCACCGTGGACGGCAGAGGTCCGACAAAGCGTCAGATGTCGGCCCTGTCGAACGAGCTCTACGGCCCCAACCCTCGCCAGGCCGCCGAGACCGCACGATCGCTGCGTCAGCTCAGCACCGACACGACGATGCGCCGGACGCAGCCGGGCCCTCCCGTCGCCTGGATCTGGGCTGGCGTCACGGTTCTCGCCGTTCTCCTCGTCGCCGTGCTGTTCTGGGTGATGCAGATCCAGCCCTCGAACAACGTTCCGTCCGCCGGCCGAGCCGTGCCGAACGTCGTCGATATGTCGTACGACCGGGCCGTCGAGGCGCTCGAGGGAGAAGACCTCGTCGCCAAGCGCGTCGACGAGCCGAGCGAAAAGATCGCCGCCGGAAACGTCACACGGACGACGCCTGCTGCCGACACGTCCGTCGCGGAGGGCCAGGAGGTCGTGCTCTACGTCTCGAGCGGGCCAGACCTCGCCACCATGCCCACCCTCTCGGGGATGAGCGAAGAGGCCGCGCGCACCGCGCTGCAGCAGGCGGGGCTCTCCGTCGGTTCGGTCCGACGACAGAACGACCCGGCTCTCGCCGCGAGCACCGTGATCTCCGCGAGTGTCGCGAGCGGCGGTGCGGTCACGAACGTGGAAGCGGGATCGCAGCTCGCCAAGAACACGACCGTGAACCTGATCGTCGCCAGCGGCCAGGTCGTGATCGTCGACTACACGGGATACACCGTGGATGCCGCCAAGCGCGAGCTCGAGTCCGATGCGATGCAGCTGACGGTCAAGGTCGAAGAGGATTCCAGCTGTCCGGCCTCGGTCCCGAGCCCCACGGTCAAGACGCAGTCGCTGGCCCCCGGCGAGGTGCCGGTCCACAGCGAGATCACGCTCACGTCCTGCTCCGGCTCCTGACTCGGCGCGGATGAAGGGTCGCGCCGCGCACGGCGGCGCCGAGGCATCCGGCATCCTCCATCCATCTGCCGAGAAGCCGGTGACCCCCCTCGGTCAGCACGCTCTCGGGGTGGAACTGGACACCGACGATCGGTGCGGACCGGTGACGGAGGCCCATGATCACGCCGCTGTCGGTGCGCGCGGTGACCTCGAGCTCGGCGGGGAGCGTTCCGTCCGACACGGCGA
Organism: Microbacterium testaceum; assembly: GCF_001476285.1. Classification (GTDB taxonomy): domain Bacteria; phylum Actinomycetota; class Actinomycetes; order Actinomycetales; family Microbacteriaceae; genus Microbacterium; species Microbacterium testaceum_B. The sequence continues at coordinate 8,277 of NZ_LDRU01000056.1, forward strand.
GCGAGTGGTAGCGCGTCGCCGCGAACCCGTCGGGCAGATCGGCGAACACGCCTCGTCCGTCGTGGCGGATGCTGCTCGTGATACCGTGCAGAAGCTCGGGAGCGTGCTCGACGCGGGCTCCGAAAGCGACCGCGATCGCTTGATGTCCGAGGCAGACGCCGAGGAGCGGAAGCATTGCGTCGTGTGCGGCGCGGACGACCTCGATCGATCCGCCCGCCTGATCGGGGTGACCGGGCCCGGGTGATATGACGACGGCCTCGGCGCGTGTCGTGACCGCGTCGAGCAGCGTCGGGTCGTTCGAGGGAAGCGTCTCGACGGTCGCGCCGAGATCGCTCAGGTACCCGGCGAGGGTGTGGACGAAGCTGTCGCGGTTGTCGACGACGACCACGCGCCACCGACTCACTCGACCGTGACCTCCTGCGGGTAGACCATGTCGCTCACCCAGGGGAAGACGTAGTAGAAGAGTCCGTAGAGCACCGCGGCAGCGAGGACGAGAAGGATGAGCACCCGCACCCACCAGGGTCCGGGCAGCACACGCCAGAGGGCTCCGTACATCAGGCGGCTCCAGAGGTCAGCGAAGCAGGGGCGCCGTTGGCGCGGGGCGTGAACGATTCGAAGACGCCGTAGCCGATGGCACGCTCCGAGAATCCGTACCGCGGGCTGCACGTGGTCATCGTGATCAACCGATCCGTCGCCTCGACCTGAGCCGCCTGCGGGACCGGGAGCAGCACGCCGACGCCATCGGGCTGCACGTACTCGAGGTTGCGGTAGCGGTAGGTGTACCAGCCGTCCGGGGTCTCGACGACGATGGCGTCGCCGATGTGGAGGGAGGGCAGATCGGCGAACGGGGCGCCATGACTGCCGCGGTGTCCCGCGATGGCGAAGTTGCCGACCTGACCCGGCATCGCGTTGTCGGGGTAGTGCCCCACGCCGATCGGATCGAGCGTGACCGACGAGCTCACCCCGCCCGCGAGCTTGAACTGGTAATCCGATCCCAGACGCGGGATGCGCAACACGCCGAAGACCTCGCCGTCGCCGGGCTGGGGCAGAGCGGGGGGCTCGGCGGTGGCCGGCTCCGTCG
>NZ_LDRU01000057.1 GCF_001476285.1 Microbacterium testaceum
TGCCCTCGAAGCCGCCGATGTCGTGGCTCCAGAACGAGAAGCCGCTCCACGCGAGCGACAGGCCGCCGCGCAGGGTCTCGGCCATCGACGCGAACGTCGACGAGTTGTCGCCGCCCCAGTGCACGGGCATCGTCTGCCCACCCGCCGTCGCCGACCGCGCGAACAACACGGCCTCGCCCTGACCCCGCTCCTCCACCAGAACCTCGTGGACAGCCGCGTTGTACAGCTGCGTGTAGAGGTTGTGCATGCGCTCGGGATCGGTCCCGTCGAAGTAGACGACGTCGGTGGGGATCCGCTCGCCGAAGTCGGTCTTGAAGCAGTCCACGCCCTGCGCGACGAGGCGCCGCAGGTACGACTGGTACCAGCGCACGGCATCCGGGTTCGTGAAGTCGACGAGCGCCATGCCCGGCGTCCACAGGTCCCACTGCCACGGCGACCCGTCCGGTCGGCGCACGAAGTAGCCGTTCGCGACCCCCTCCGCGAACAGCGCCGAACGCTGTGCGATGTAGGGGTTGATCCACACCGACACCCGCAGGCCCCGGTCGTGGAGGCGGCGGAGCATGGCATCCGGATCCGGGAAGACCCGGTCGTCCCAGGTGAAGTCGGTCCAGGTGAACTCGCGCATCCAGAAGCAGTCGAAGTGGAACACCGACAGCGGCAGGTCGCGCTCGGCCATGCCGTCGATGAACGACGTGACGGTCTTCTCGTCGTAGTCGGTAGTGAACGAGGTGCTGAGCCACGTGCCGAACGACCACGCCGGCACGATGGGCGGACGACCCGTGAGTGCGGTGTAACGCTCGAGCACCTCTTTGGGGGTGGGGCCGGCGATGACGAAGTACTCCAGCGCTTCACCCGAGACCGAGAACTGCACGCGCTCGACGTTCTCGGACGCGACCTCGAACGAGACGTGTCCCGGGTCGTTGACGAGCACGCCGTACCCGCCCGACGACACGTAGAACGGCACGCTCTTGTACGCCTGCTCGCTCGAGGTGCCGCCGTCGGCGTTCCAGATGTCGACGGTCTGACCGTTCTTCACGACCGGTCCGAAGCGTTCGCCGAGGCCGTAGACGGTCTCGCCCACGCCGAGGTCGAGCTGTTCATGAACGAAGTGACGGGATGCCGGGATGCCGGTCTCCGCACCCCGGTTCGAGATCACGCCGGCATCGACGTCGGCATCCTCCGCGAGGCTCACGCGACCGACGGAGCGGTGCCCGCTGCCCGTCACCCGCTGTCCGTCGAGCTCGAAGGAGAGGTCCCACGGCGCGCCCGGCGCGATGCGCGCGACGAGCCGCCCCGCGGTGAGGGTCCCGGCCTCGACGTCGACCTCGCCGCCGCCCACGGCTCCCGGGAGCGCGAACCCTCGCCCGCGCCCGGCCCCGTCGTGGTGCACGATCCGCACCCGCACGACCCCCTCGAGCGGAGACGACAGCGTCACGGTCAGCAGCGTCCGGTTGAGCACGTCGCCGCGCTTGGCGATGACCTTGGTCGGGGCGTGCACGACGAGGCCCGGTCCGTCCGGCGTGTCGTCGGTCCGGCTGATGTCGTAGGCCTCGGCCGCGTAGTCGACGGTCACGCCGTGACGCATGAGCCAGAACCCATCGGTGAACTTCATTACTTGACTGCTCCTGCCGTGATGCCGCGTGTGAGCGTGCGTTGGAAGATGAGGAAGAAGATGAGCGTCGGGATGATGCCGAGCAGCGCCGACGCGCTGATGGTGGTGACGTCCATGAGGCGATCGCCCTGCAGGACGCTGATCGCGACCGGCACGGTCTGGTTGTCGTTGGATGCCAGGAACGTCAGCGGGATGAGGAACTCATTCCACGTCCAGATGAAGAAGAAGATGAGCAGCACCGCGAGGGTCGGGCGGCTGATCGGGAAGATGACGCGCCAGAGGATCTGCCAGCGGCTCGCGCCGTCGATCGCGGCGGCCTCGAGGATCTCGCGCGGGAACGTGCCGTACACCGACGAGAGCAGGTAGGTGCCGAAGGCCGCCTGCACCACGGTGAAGACGATGATGACCGACAGGACGTTGTCGTACAGGCCGACCGATTTGAACATGTAGTACAGCGGGTACAGCAGCGCCTCCTGCGGGAGCAGGTTCGCCAGGAGGAACAGCAGCACGATGCCGGTGCGCCCGCGCACCCGCCCGATGCCGATCGCGAAGGCGTTGAGCACCGAGATGAGCACCGCGAGCACCGCGACGACGCCCGAGATGAGGATCGAGTTGCCGACCTTGCGCGGGAAGTCTACGCGGTTCCAGAAGTCGACGATCCCGCCGAAGTCGAGCTGCTGCGGCAGCGCGAGCGGCCCCGAGGTCGCGTAGTCGAGCGGCGACTTGAACGAGTTCACGAGCACGAGGTAGAACGGCGCGAGCACGAGCAGCGCGCCGACGACGACGAGCGCGAGCAGCAGCCAGTCGATCGGGCGGCGACGGGTCATGCCCCCGCGACCGCCGCGACCCGGGCCCGCGGGCCGACGTCGCGGCGGGCGTTCGGCGGCGGTCGTGGTGAGAACGGATGCCGAGGCCATCAGAGTCCCGCCCTTTCCTTGCGTTCGAGCGAGCCCTGCACCCGGATGAACACGATCGACACGATGACGACGACGATCGTGAGCACCGTCGCGATCGTGGCGCCGTAGCCGACGTTCCGCTTCGTGAAGAACTCGAGGTAGGCGTAGTACGCGGGGACGATCGTCGAGCCCGCGGGCCCGCCCTGCGTGATCACGTAGACGGGGCCGAACACCTTCAGCGCCGCGATCGTGCAGGTCAGGGTCACGACGAAGATCTCGGGCCGGATGATGCTCATCGTGATCGCGGTGAAGCGTTGGAACCAGTTCGCCCCGTCGAGCTCGGCGGCTTCGTACAACTCGGGGTCCACCCGTTGCAGAGCGGCCATGAAGACCACGACCGGGTAGCCGATCTGCACCCACACGAGCACGACCATCAGCACGATGAGCGCCGAGGGCATCTGCCCGAGCCAGTCGTACGACGGCAGACCGAGGCTCGCGAGGATCTGGTTGAGCGCGCCGGTCTCGCCGGGCCGGACGATCCAGCCGATGACGATGCCCGCCACCGCGATGGGCAGGATCTGCGGCAGGTAGTAGGTCGCGCGGAGGAAGCTCCCGACCTTGCCGCCGAACTTGCGCCCGACGACGTCGAACAGCAGCGCCGCGACGGTGAGACCGACGATCGTCGGGACGACGACCATCGCGAGGATCATCCACACCGAGTTGGCGAACGAGGTCCAGAAGTCCTCGTCGGCGAGGAGCTTCGACCAGTTGTCGAGTCCGATGAACTCGGGTTCGCCGACGCCCCGCCACTTCGTGAAGGTGAGGAAGACGTTCCACACCAGCGGGATGATCACGATCACCAGCAGCAGCACGAAGCCGGGCAGCAGATAGAGCCAGTAGCCGGCGGTGCCACCGCGGCGCTGGGGGATGGCCGGCTGTTCGGGTGGCAGGGCCACGCGCGCCGGGCGGGTCAGAAGGGCCATGTGGGGGTCTCCGAATCAGGAAGAGGTGGGGGGCGGCGGGGCGCGCCGCCCCCCACCGGGGTCAGCGGAAGTCCGCCGTGCCCTCGTCGTACTTCTTCCCGAGGTTCGCGTTGGTGGTCGCCGGGTCCTGCGTCCCGGTCACCAGGCCCTGCAGCTCCTGGACGAGCACGTCGTAGAAGCCGGGGGCGGGCCAGTCCGGGTAGAACGACAGCCCGTCGTCGGCCAGGATGCCGTTGAACGTGTCGATCAGCTCTTTGCTCTTGGCATCCGTGATGTCGGCGGTGTCGGCCGCGACGGGAACGCCGCCGTTGTTGCCGATGATCGCCTGGATCTCGGGGCTCATCGTGATGTCGATGAACTGGTACGCGAGGTCCTTGTTCTTCGAGCGCTCCGGGACGACCCAGAGGTTGCCCGACGATCCGAGCGACAGCTTAGAGCTCGGGAAGGTCGCGAGCGACCAGTCGAAGCCCGCCTCCTCGGTGAAGCGCCCGTACCACCACGAGCCCGAGACGAAGATCGGCGAGGTGCCGTTGATGAACGAGACGCCCGCGTCCTCGGCCTTGACCGACGAGACGTCCTTGGCGATGTAGCCCTTGTCGACGTACTGCTTGAGCGTCTCGGACGCGTAGTCGACCTCGGATCCGTTCCAGTCGACGGGGTTCTTGTACAGCTGGTAGTCGTCGACCCACGAGCGGTCGGCCTTCGTGAGCGCGAGCTGGTACCAGAGCTGGCCGAGGGGGTACTCGGCGCCGGCTTCGGCGAGCGGCGTGATGCCCTTTGCGACGAACGCGTCGAGCGCCTTCACGAACTCGTCGTAGGTGGTCGGCACCTCGATGCCCGCAGCCTTGAAGGCGTCGAGGTTGTAGTAAACGCCGACGAACTCGCCGTAGTTCGGCACGCCGTACCAGGTGTCGCCGCCCATGACCCCGTCGGAGGAGTACTTCGCGGTGGTCTGCAGCGACGGGGCTAGCTTTGCATCCCATCCGTACTCGCTGACGGCGTCGCCGATGTCGGCGATCAGACCGGTGCTGGCGAGGAAGCCGGCGGTGGCGTTGCCCTTGTTGAACTCCATGAGGTCGGGAGCCGCGTCGGTGTCGAGCACCTGGCTCGCGGTCTTCTGGATCTGCTCGAAGGACTTCTCCTCGACCTTGACCGTCGCGCCCGTCTTCTCCTCGAAGATCGGGATCGCGGCGTTCCAGGCCTTCGCCATGGCGCTGTCGGCCCCCTCGTAGTGCCAGAGCGTGAGGGTCTTGCCCGCGCCGTCGGTGGATCCGGCGTCGCCGCCTCCCCCACTGCAGGCCGAGAGGGTGAGGGCGGCGACGGCGATCGAGCCGACCGCCGCGAGGGTTCGGGTCGCGCGTCGTTGTGCGTTCGTGCGTGCCATCGTTGGCACTCCTTTCACTGTGGTCCGCTGGTTCAGGAGGGTCCGCTAGCGGGGGCGGTTGCACTGCGTGCCCGCCGTCGAAACGTGTCGAAGCGCTTCGATGATGGGCGAACAGAGCGAGATGTGGAGTTGAAGGGTCAGGCGGAGGGAACCGGGGCGACCGAGCCGCGCTCGAGATACGTCGGGGCGATGAGATGGAGACCGGATGCCACGGGCCGACCGGCGATCAACTCGATGGCGAGATCGACGGCGAGCTCGCACGAGCTCTGCGGCACGAGCGGGATCGAGTCGATCGGGGTGGGCTGGGCGTCGGTGTCGAAGCTGCTGCCGACCGACACGATCGACACGTCGCCCGGCACACTCTTGCCGAGAGCGGCGAGCTCGACGAGCACGACCTGGAGCACCTCCTCGGGAGCGTGCAGCACGATCCCGGTGACCCCGTTCTCGACGAAACGGCGCACCGATCGACGCACCTGGCTGCGATCGGTGACGACGGGACCGGATGCCACCGACACGGCGCTCATCCCCCGCTCGGTCGCGCGCTCGGACAGGGCGGCGCGCACGCGAGACGGGAAGTTCGACTTCTCGTACGCGCGCTCCGACCCGCCGATGAGGCCGACCGCACGGTGCCCCGCATCGGCGAGACGGTCGACGGCCTCGACCGTCGCGTGCTCGAAGTCGAGGTCGACGCAGACGAGACCCTCGTGGTCGTTCGGGATGCCGACGAAGATCGTCGGGGTCGCGCTCGCGCGGGCGATCTCGACCCGCGCGTCGTCGGGGGCGACGTCAAGCACGAGGATGGCATCCACGAGTCCGCTCTGCGCGACCCGCTTCATGCCGGCCGAGGCGTCTTCGTCGGTGAGCAGGAGCATGTCGTACTCTTTCCGGCGCGCGGCGACGGTCATCGCGTGCATGAACGACATGTGGCTCGGTGCGTGCGAGTCGGCGCGCAGGGGCTCGGACAAGGCGAAGATGTTCGTCTGGCTGCCGGCGAGCATGCGCGCCCCGGCATTGGGGCTGTAGCCGAGCTCGTGCACGGCGGCCTGGATGCGGCGCCGCGTCTCGGCCGAGACCGGACGCTTGCCGCTCAGCGCGTAGGAGACGGTGCTGATCGATACGCCCGCGGCACGGGCGACCTCGTCGATCTTGACCATAGCGACTCCTTCGTAGCTGTCGAAGCGCTTCTCGGAAGCGCTTCGATGGCCAAGCTAGATCAGGTCGGCGGGGAGCGCAAGAGTTAAGTTGGCGATCGCAACAAAACGGGTGCCCCGTGTTGAGGCCGCGGGTGCGGCGCGCGCGTGATGAGCGGAGGACCTGGGACCGAGGGAGGACCCTTCCGCGGCTCGCGCCCTCCGCCCGTCCCTCGCCCTCCCCCGGTCACGCATCGCGAGCGACGGCGATGGGGAGCGGGCGTGGAACTCCTCCGCACGTGGGTCGCGGGCGGGGCGGTGCCGCGCGTCTGACGTGCGCCCGCGCTCCGGGATAGCCTGACCACTCGGCATCCGCAGAACTTCACCCGGGGGACGAACGATGAGCCAGAACGCGGCACCCGTGCCACCCGAGAAGCTCGCGCGCCGGACGCGAATCCTCACCCCCTTCTTCGCCGCGGTCTTCGCGGCGGTGGGTGTCGCTCTCACGGGATTCGGCCTCGCGTCGCCGCCGATGCTCGCCGCCGGGATCACGGAGATCCTGCTCAGCGTGCTCCTCGTGGTGGCCGTCTTCGTCGCGTCACCGGTCGTGCGATGGGTGGCCCTCGCGGTCGCCGGGGCGGGTGCCGCCACAGCGGCGGTGCTCGCCGTGACGACGCCGCCGAACGATCTCGGGATCGCCGCGACCCTTCTGCTGGGCATCTTCGCGATGCTCGGCCTGACCTGGTTCATCCTGCACAGCTCTGCCCGCGCGGCACACCCGCTCCGCGCCTGAGGTACCCGGGGCTCGAGGCCTCGACCCGCTCGCGCACTGACGCACCGCCGTGCGAGAGCGCGGCTCAGTCCCGCGGAAGCGCCCGCTTGGCGACGACGCGCCGCGCCTCGACGGCCGCCTCGGCGAAGTCGGTGTCGGGGTCGCCCATGACGATCGCCGTGGCCCGCGCGTGCGCGCTGATGACGTCGTACGGCGACACCGTCGCCCGCTCGATGGCTCCCTCGGCGCGGAAACCGATCGCCGCGAACGCACGGCTCAGGCTTCGCTGGGTCTCGTGATCGCCGCGTCCGAACTGGGTGGCGAGCTCGTCGGCGAGGTCTTCCTGCGCTCCTTCGGGAACGAGACCGGATGCCGTCCGCCAGGCCGCTCGCGCCACCTCGGGGTGCGGGTCGCGCAGCACCGCGGGCGTGATGGCCGCGAACGCGATCGGGTCGCCGATCTTCGACAGGGTGTGCAGCGCCTGGCTCCGCGCCTGCGGGATCTCCGACGTCACCTCGGGCAGGAGGACCTCGACCGCGCGCGACGGATCGTGCCTCGTGAGAGCCCAGGTCAGCATGTCCCGGACGAAGAAGTCCGGTTCGACCGCGGACCGCGCCACGAGCTCGACGACGTAGCTGTCATCGGGTCGTGTGCCGGCGGCGAGCGCGGCTTCGAGGCGGGCGGACGCGTCCGGGTGCTCGAGCGCTGCGCGCAACCGGTCGGACGGAGCGGATTCGGTCATGATGATCCCTTCGGTCCTTCCAGCGTGGCACGCCGCAAAAGACCCGGGGCCGGCGTGACGACTCTCCCAGCGAGGGCGAATTCCGGGCCTCGGGGGAACGGATGCCGCCGGCCTCCGCCCGCGACACGGTCGGGCGCGCGGCTACCGCCGGACCGCCCGCTGCTCGATCAGCTTGCGGACCACGTCGGCGAAGTGCGGCGCGTACTTCGCCCACTCCTTGTCGAGCTTGGCGACGTCGATCTTGCCCGTGTGGATGAGCTCGCACAGCTTCATCCAGCTCTCCCCCGTCGCGGCGGTGAGAGCCCCGGCCACTCCGGCGTTCACGACGACACCGGCGCCGGGGATGAGCTTGAGGAAGCTCGCCGCGAGCGCGCGACCCGCGACCTGCACCCCGAACTGCGCGAGCGCACCCGCCGAGAGCATCGTCTTGAACTCGAGGTCGTAGATCGTCGCGATCCGCCCCATCATCGTCAGCTGGATCGGCGCCAGCGTGACAGCGTCCGTGACAGGGAGGGGAACCGTCGCCGCTCCCGCGGCGGCTGCGGTGGCGGCGGCGATGACGGGGCGCGCCATCTCGCGCTTCCAGGGGAGGTTGAGCCGCTGCGCGATGCGAAAGGCGTCCTTGTCGCGCTCGGGGGCGAGCGCCAGGGTCTCCGTGACAAGGTCACCGAGGCCGTGCCCCTTGCCCTTCCCGTGCCGGTCGCGGGTGGAGGTGAGGATCACGCGGCGATACGGCACGTGCAACGGCTGGCCGGTGGCATCCACAGGTTCGTGCAACCAGTCAACGAAGGCCTGGAGGTCTTTCGCGATCCCGCGCTGCCCGGTGATGGGGTTCTTGATCCAGTCGACCTTGGTGAGCACGAGGATGACGGGCAGCCCCCGCGCATCGAGCTCGCGGATCATGGCGATGTCGGCGGGCGTGAGCCGGTCGTCGTTCGCTTTCACGCAGTACCAGACGACCGAGATCTGGTGGTCGCCCGGGTGCGCCGCGATCGCGTCGAGGTGGCCGCGCAGCTGTTGGTCGGGCGGGACGGGCGAGCCGATCTCGAAGCCCTCGACGTCCCAGATCCCGAGGGACTCGTCGTGATAGAACTGCACGCCCCGGGTGACCGGGAGCCCCTTCCCGACCTTGGCCCAGTCGCGCCCGAAGACGGCGTTGACGAGCGACGACTTCCCCACGCCGGAGCTGCCGACGATCGCGAGGTTGAACCGCCCGTAGCGCGACCGCGCCTCCGACGACGCGTCGACGAACGCCTTCTCGTCGAACGCGGGCTTTCGCGGGTCCTTCTTCGCCATCGCGCCCCCTCGGTGTGACTCGCCGTCGCCAGTGTCGCATTCGCCGTGGCCGCTTGGCCGCCCCTGGACAACGGAGGCTCGGCACATCCACCCCGAGTCGGGTTGGCGACGAGTCGGGTTGGCGACGAGTCGGGTTGGCGACGAGTCGGGTTGGCGACGAGTCGCCGCGTGTCGAACGGAGGACCACGGATGGAGGGAGGACGAATCCCCCTCTGTCATCCTCCGCTCATCCCAGGCCCTCCGCTCGTCACCGGCCACGGTCGCGCGGGCGGTCAGGAGAGATCAGTCGTCGCGACGAGGATCTCCCGCAGCAGCTCGTACTCGGCATCCATGCCCGCGTTCGCCCGCCGCGGGTCGTCCGACCGGCCGGTCCGGCGGACATCGGCGAGGTAGCGACGATCGGCGTCGAGGCGGGCGCGGGCATCGGTACCGACGCTCCCGTGCCCCGGGATCACGATGCGCGCGGCGTCGGCGTACGGCTCGAGCACGTCGAGCGCTCGCTCGTACGCGGCGACGTCGTGGGGCCAGAACGGCAGCGGAAGCTCGACGTCGCTGAGCATGTCGCCCGCGACCAGCACGCGCGACTCGGGGAGCCAGAGCGCCGTGTGGCCGGGCGCGTGTCCGTCGTGCACGATGAGCTCGACGTCGAACGCCGGGGTGCCGGCATCCACTCTCCCCATGAGGTCGACGAGCTCGGGGGTGAACTCCGGCCCGAGCGCCGCGACCAGATCGTCGCGCTCGGTGCGGGTGAGCTCGGCGGTGCGGGGCGAGGCCCGGCGCGGCACGTTTCCGAACTCCGGATGCCACAGCACGTGGTCGTGATGAGCGTGGGTCGCGAATCCCTCGGCGACGGTGATCTCGTGCTCACGCAGCTCAGCGGCGAGCGCCGCGAGCTCGTCGGGGAGCCACGCGGGGTCGATGAGCAGGGCGCGTCCGGATGCCACGACCACCGTCGTGTTCGTCTGCATGACCCGGCTCGTGCGCACGAGGACGCCGGGGGTGATCTCGCGGAGGCCCGTCACGGCTGCCGCCGCATCGCCGCCCACCCGTCGTCCTCGCGCTGGAACACGATCCGGTCGTGCAACCGCGACGGGCGTCCCTGCCAGAACTCGAACTCGGTGGCATCCACCCGGTATCCGCCCCAGTGCGGGGGCCTCGGCACCGGCTGGTCGTCGGGGAAGCGCGCGGCGACCTCGGCCATCTGCTCCTCGAGGGCGGCTCGGGATGCCACGGGCTCCGACTGGTGGCTCGCCCAGGCCGACAGCTGCGAACCGCGCGGACGCGAGGCGAAGTATGCGTCGTCACGTTCGGCCGGCAGCGGGGTCGCGGTGCCGAGCACGATCACCTGCCGCTGCAGCGCGTACCAGGGGAACAGGATCGAGACGCGCGGATTCCCGGCGAGCGCGCGGCCCTTGCGCGAGAGCCGATTGGTGAAAAACCAGAGGGCGCCGTCGTCGTCGATCCCGCGCAGCAGCACGGTGCGCGAGGTCGGCGAGCCCGTGGCATCCACCGTCGACACGACCATCGCGTTCGGCTCGGGCAGGTCGGCGGCGTCCGTCAGCCAGCGCTGGAGAAGAGCGAGAGGGGATGCCGCGAGCGCGGCGTCGTCGAGCTCGTCGAGCGTGTAGTCGAGCCGGTGGGCGAGGGGGTTCTCGGTCATCGCGGATCCTCCGGTGGGTGGCTGGGGCACCAGCGTATGGCGATCCGCACGCCGCACGGCGGGTGATCTAGCGGTCGATAGGATCGTCGAATGGAAGAAGGGGGCACGCGGCAGCAGATCCTCGTGCACGCGGCCCGATTGTTCGGCCGGCACGGCTACCACGGCACCACGACGCGCGAGATCGCCGACGCGGTCGGCATCCGGCAGCCCTCGCTCTTCTACCACTTCGCGGCGAAGCACGTCATCCTGTCGGAGCTCGTCGACGCCGACCTGGCGCAGACGTTCGGCCGCCTGCAAGACGCGCGGGCGCTCGAGGCGTCGTGGGCGGAGCGGTTCCACTACTTCCTCACGATCAGCTCGAACGACTACCTGACGCTGCCCTACGACGCGCGCGGGTACTACAGCGACGCGATCTTCACCGAGCCCGAGTTCGAGACTCAGCGCCGCGAGATCTCGCGCTTCCACGACGAGGTGCGGGCGCTGGTCGAAGAGGGCGTCGGGGCGGGCGAGTTCATGGACGTCGACGCCGAGTTCGTGCAGCGCGCGATCACCGGCCTGCAGTTCGAGGGCATGCGCGAGCGCGAGACGAACGCCTCGGCGCCGGTCGCGCATCGGCCCCTGCAGGTGTCGGACTTCATCCTGCGCGCGATCCTCGACGACCCGTCCCGGTTGCACGCGGTGCGTGCCGCCACGCTGTCGCGCCTCGACGGCGTCGTCTCCTTCTCGTCCTGATCGAGCCCCGTCGGGCCAGTCTTCTCCGCGTCGATATCGGCGTGTAATGCGGGCGCAACATGCGCCGTCTATCAATTGATAGACGAACCACCTATCAATTGATAGCCTGCTCCGCACGTCACACCCGAGGTGACGGAGCATCGAGCATCGACGGAGATTCCCATGCACACCACCACTCGCATCGCCGCAGTCGTCGCGGTCGCCGGCATCGCCGCCCTCGGCCTGGCCGCGTGCTCCTCGAGCCCGGCACCGGCAGCGGACACGGCATCCGCGATCGCCACGGTCGCCCCGAGCGCCCTGCGTTCGGCCGGCACGCTGTCGGTCTGCACCACCAACCTGGGCTCACCGCCCAACATCAGCACCGACGAGTCGGGGGCGCTCGTCGGCAGCGAGATCGATCTGGCCAAGGCCGTCGCCGGACGTCTCGGACTGAAGCCCGACTTCGTCACCGTCGACTTCGCGGCGCTCATCCCGAGCCTGCAGGCGAAGCAATGCGACGTGATCATGGCCTCGCTCTACATCAAGCCCGAGCGTGAAGAGGTCGTCGACTTCGTGCCCTACCTCACCTCCGCCACGGGTGTCGCGGTGAAGCAGGGATCGGATGCCGGCATCACCGGCCTCGACGACTCGCTCTGCGGCAAGAAGGTCATGGTGACCGTCGGCACGACGGCGCAGGATCTCGCCGAGAAGCAGTCGACCACGTGCACCTCCGAGGGCAAGAAGGCGCTCGACATCAGCACGAACAACCAGGCGACGGTCGGCTTCCAGCAGCTCGTCAGCGGCCAGCTCGACGCCTACCTCGACGCCGCGGAGCTCATCGGCTACTACCAGAAGCAGGGCACGGCGGGCATCGAGATGGTCGGCGACCCGACCGACGCGATCGACATCGGCGCGGCCACGCTGAAGGACGACACCGCGCTGCACGACGCCATCCAGACCGCGTTCGACGACCTGGTCTCCACCGGCGACTACACGAAGATCCTCAGCTCGTGGGGACAGGAGTCGCTCGCCTACACCGGGACCAACTGACGATGAACTTCGACTGGGGCTTCTTCTGGAAGAACCTGCTCACCCCGGGTCCGCCGTTCCTGCAGGGGCTCGCGCTGACCGTCCTCATCTCGGTGCTCGCGATGGCCGGGGCGCTCGTCGTCGGCCTCGTGATCGCCATGATGCGACGGTCGTCCTTCGCGCCCCTGCGCGTGATCGCGAGCCTCTACATCTGGCTGATCCGCGGGACCCCGCTCCTCGTGCAGCTCGTCATCATCTACACGGGCTTCGCGGCGGCGAACGTGTTCCGCTTCCAGGACGTCGACCTCGGCGGCATCCTGATCAAAGCCGCCATCCAGGCGGCGATCGTCGGGCTCATCATGAACGAGAGCGCGTACATCTCGGAGATCATCCGCGCCGGTCTCGACTCGGTGCCGGTCGGCCAGACCGAGGCGGCGCAGGCGCTGGGGATGTCGGGCGCCTCGGCGATGCGGTGGATCATCCTGCCCCAGTCGTTGCGCCTCATGGTTCCGCCGCTCGGCAACTCGTTCAACGGACTCATGAAGAGCACGTCGATCCTGAGCGTCATCGGCGTCTCCGAGATGTTCCTCGTCACGCAGAGCATCAGTGCGGCCACCTTCCGCACGTTCGAGATCTTCGCCGTGGTCGCGATCTACTACCTCGCCCTCACGACGATCTGGACCGTGATCCAGAGCGCGATCGAGAAGAAGCTCAACGCCCGGGTCGGCATCGTCACCACGGTGTCTCCGTGGCAGCGACTGTTCGGCGGGCGGCGCTCCGCTCCCCTCACCCCCGTCACCGCCCTCTCCGACTCGGGAGTCCTGAAATGACCGACCCCATCGTCCGCGCGAAGAACGTCACGCGCGCCCTCGGCGGCCGCCAGGTGCTCGACGACGTCTCGCTGGACGTGCAGCCGGGCGAGGTCGTCGTGCTGGTCGGCCCCTCGGGCGCCGGCAAGACGACGTTCCTCCGCACGATGAACGGCCTCGAGAGCATCGACGGCGGAGAGCTCACGGTCGCCGGCCAGCCCATGGGCTACCGCGTCGCTCCGAACGGTCGGCGCGTGCCCGCCTCGAAGTCGGCCCTGCGCCAGCAGCGCCAGGAGATCGGCTTCGTCTTCCAGCACTTCAACCTCTTCCCGCACATGACCGCGCTCGAGAACATCTGGCACGCGCCCGTCCGCGTGCGCGGGGTCGCGAAGGCCGAGGCCGTCGCACAGGCCCAGGCGCTGCTCGAGCGTGTGGGGCTGGGCGACAAGGCCGACGCGCGTCCCAACAAGCTGTCGGGCGGTCAGCAGCAGCGCGTCGCGATCGCCCGCGCTCTCGCGATGAAGCCCCGTCTGATGCTCTTCGACGAGCCGACCAGCGCGCTCGACCCCGAGATGATCGGCGAGGTGCTCGACGTCATGCGCGAGCTCGCCGCCGACCACATGACCATGGTAGTCGTCACGCACGAGATGGGGTTCGCCCGCGAGGTCGCCGACCGGGTCGTGGTGATGGATGCCGGAGCGATCATCGAGGTCGCCCCGCCGAGCCGGCTTTTCGCCGCCCCCGAGCATCCCCGCACGCAGGCCTTCCTCTCGAAGATCCTCTGACCTCTCCCCTCCCCGCACGATCCACCGAGGAACACCCATGTCTCGCACGCCCCTGACCGGCGCCATCGCCACCCCGCACGCCGACGCCACCCGCTCCGCGGAGAAGGCGTTCGCGCGCGGCGGCAACGCGATCGACGCCGCTCTCGCCGCGGCCGCCACACTCAGCGTCGTCTACCCGCACAACGTCAGCATCGGCGGCGACCTGATCGCGCTGGTGCGCGACCCCACGGGACGCACGCGGTGCGTGAACGCGTCGGGCCCCGCGGCATCCGCCGTCGATCGCGACGCGATGCGTGCCGCGCACGGCGACGTGCTGCCGTACCGGGGAATCGACACCGTGACAGTGCCGGGCGCCGTCCGCGGCTGGGACGCACTGCGGCGCATGGGCGGCCAGCTGGACTGGGCGGAGATCTTCACGGATGCCATCGTCGCCGCGCGCGATGGAGTGCCGGTGTCGCGGTCCCTCGCCGCCGCGTTCCGCGAGGAGGAGGCCGCGATCGGGTTCGACGAGGGGTTCCGCGACACCTTCCTCGCCCGAGGGCTGCCGGGCGAGGGCGACGCTCTCGTGCAGCCGACCCTCTCCCGCACGCTCGAGGCGATCCGCGATGGGGGAGCCGCCGCCCTGTACGACGGAGTATTGACGGCGCCGTTCGTCGATGGCCTCGCCAGCCTCGGCTCGCGCATCGGCGCGGCCGACCTGCTGCTGTTCCACCCCGAGGTCGTCGAACCGCTGACGACCTCGTTCGGGTCGTACCGCGTGCTCACGAGCCCGCCCAACACGCACGGCTTCGTGCTGCTCCGCGTGCTGGGCGAGCTCGAGCGCAACGGCATCACCGACCCGCTCGGCGCGGACTTCGGTCGCATGATGGAGCGCTTCTTCGCCGCCAACCTCGTGCGCGACGAGCTTCTCGCCGACCCTCGCGTCACCTCGGGAGACGTCAGCGAGCTCCTCGGCGGCGACGCCTCCGCACGCGGCGACGAGCCCGTGCTCCCCGGCTTCCGTCGGCCCCGCGGCGACACGGTCGGTATCGCGGTGTCGGATTCGTCGGGCTGGTCGGTCTCGCTCATCCAGAGCGTCTACCACGCCTTCGGTGCCGCGGTCGTGGAGCCGTCCACCGGCATCCTGCTGCACAACCGCGGCACCGGCTTCTCGCTGGATCCCGCGTCACCGAACGCCCTCGCACCCGGCAAGCGCCCGCTGCACACGCTCATGCCCGTGATGGTCGACGACGCCAAGGGCCTGCGCTTCGTGTCGGCCACGATGGGCGGCCAGGGCCAGCCGCAGATCCACGCGCAGACCCTGCTCCGGGCGATGGCCGGAGCCTCGGCACAAGAGGCGGTGTCGGCCCCGCGCGCCATCGTCGGCCCGCAGCGCGACGGCGACAGCCCGTCCGACATCTACGTCGAGAGCGACCTCCCCACCCCGGCACGCGCCTCCCTCGCCGAGACGCGCCTCCACATCATCGAGACCCCGGATGCCGACGAGCTCGTCGGGCACGCCAACCTCGTCGCAGTGGCATCCGACGGGGGTCTGGATGCCGGGAGCGACCCGCGTTCGGACGGCGCGGCGAGCGTGCGGGTGTACGGGGGCTGAGGCGGGCGGTTCGCGGCTCGCCCGTGGCGGCGCTGAGAACAGGACGGCGCAGGAGCCTGTGTCAACCCGCCGCTGCACACATGTGGATTCCGTGGAATAGGTCGATGCCACGCTCCGTTGGGTTCGCGTGGCCCTCGTTCCCCACGAAAGGACTCCCGTGAGCCTCTTCAGCCCCACCACCGTCGGCGCCGTCGGCGTCCGCAACCGCGTCTCCCTCGCGCCGATGACCCGCCTCCGTGCCGCCGAAGACGGCGTACCCGGCCCGATCGTCGCGAAGTACTACGCGCAGCGCGCGGGCATCGGCCTCCTGGTCACCGAGGGTGTCTTCCCGAGCGCCGAGTCGCGCGCGTACCCGGGGCAGCCGGGCATCGTGACCGACGCTCAGGCCGCGGGCTGGGCCAAGGTGGCAGACGCCGTGCACGCCGAGGGCGGCACCGTCTTCATGCAGCTCATGAACGGCGGACGCGTCACGCACCCCGACATCACGGGCACCGACCGCATCGTCGCCCCCTCGGCGATCGCGATCCAGGGCGACACCCGCCTCGCCGACGGCACCAAGGTCGCCTACGCCGTCCCGCACGCGCTCGAGACGTCAGAACTTCCGGTCGTTCGCGACGAGTTCGTCGCCGCCGCCCGCCGCGCGGTGGATGCCGGACTCGACGGCGTCGAACTCCACAGCGCCAACGGCTACCTGCTGCACGAGTTCCTCTCCCCCGCCTCGAACCAGCGCACCGACGAATACGGCGGTTCGCCCGAGGCCCGCGCACGCTTCGTCATCGAGGTCGCGCAGGCCGTGGCCGCGGAGATCGGCGCGGAGCGCGTCGGCATCCGGATCTCTCCCGCCCACAACATCCAGGACGTTCTCGAGACCGACGACACTGAGACCCGCGCCACCTACGAGGCGCTCGTGTCGGGCCTCGCGCCCCTGGGCCTGGCGTACCTGAGCGTGCTGCACGCCGACCCCGCGAGCGAGCTGATCCAGGACCTCCGCCGCACCTTCGGCGGCACCTTCATCGTGAACTCGGGCTTTTCGAGCGTGACGACGCGCGACGAAGCGGTGTCGGTCGTGGAGGACGACATCGCCGACCTCGTCGCCGTCGGCCGCCCCGCGATCGCCAACCCCGATCTCGTGACGCGCTGGGAGCAGGGCGCCGAGGAGAACGAGGTCGACCAGGCTTCGGTCTATGGGGGTGGCGAGCGCGGGTACACGGATTACCCGTTCTTGCAGGGCTGAGATTCCGGATGCCACGGGCCCCGCGCGATTCTTCGTGCGGGGCCCTCTTCGTTTCAGGCCGAGTAGCAAAGTTGACGACGGGCGTCGCCCGAAGCTGACCCCACCACGGCCATCGACCGCACGGAGGCCGAGAGATCACCGGCCACGCCTCACCCGCGCCGAGAATGGAGGCGCGCCCATCCAGGGAGCTACCAGGTGCCGGGAGACACGCTAACGACGCTGCGCTGGGCAAGACGGACAACGTGAAGAGCTGGATTCAGGGCGCGCCGTGCCCGCAAAGTACATCGAGACGGGCCCCAGATCGAGACGACTCAGATTGAGCACGGTCATCGCTCGAAGCAGCGAATCTACGGACGACCCGGCGACGCCGGTCTCGAGACGCCGATAAGTGCGGACCGTGAGGGCGGCCTCGAGCGCCACGCTCTCTTGCGAGCGACCGGCGGCCGTTCGTGCGCGACATAACTGCACTGAGATACGCCAAAGTATTCGATCCACGCGTCTTCGACCCCCTAACGCTGCTTGCCTCACGGCTAATGCGAACGGTAGGGCGTGGTTGCACTCGCGGTGGTGCTCGCGCTTCTCCAAAGCACAGGGTGAGTTGTGCTGACCAGCCGCCGCAGTCAAGGCCCTATCCGCCCTCGATGCCTTGACGGTCTTGCGTTTGCCTCGTCCCAGGCGTCACCTCGGCGCCCGAGAGGAGACAGAGATGGCCACTTCGGGGCACTCGATCAGCAATGTCCGACTTTCGCGAGGCAGGGTTATGGCGGCGATTGTCACACTCACCCTCGCGGTCTCAGCCGGCGTGATCGGCGCAACTCCCGCAGACGCGTCGGACGCACGGTGCACGACGAACAACCGCATCGACTGCGGGATGGTCTACAACACGTCGGGATCTGCCGTACGGATCGCGACAAACTTCAGCCCAACATACGGCGACGTTGTCGGCACCGTCAGCGGAGTAACCGCCACTCTTCCTGGCAACCGCTCTTCTGACATCTTCAAGGACTCGAACGGTCGCCTATACGACTGGGACGCGGTGTACGTCCCACCAAAGTCGTGCCTCTACATGATGGCGGGTCCGGGTTTTGGGAGCACCGTTGATTACAGAAACACCCGCTCTCACGGTGTCTGGTACAAGATCAACAACCTCGGTGCGAACGTCAGAGCGCTGCGCTCATGCTGACAATTTCACCCGCCCCCGAGACTGTCCGGCCCAAGCGCGAACCGTCTAGCATCGCAGGCATGCAGCTTCGTCCGCGTGTTCGTCCGTTCACCGTCGTCGCCATCGCGGTGCTGCTCATCGGATGTTCGTTGGCGCTCACGTGGTACTCGGCGTCCTACTGGGCGGTATGCGCCGGTGCTGACTGGAAGCACATGAACCCGTCGTGTCTTGAAGCGATGTCGTCGTATACGTCTGCTCGGGTTTTCGATCTGTGGGCCGTCCTGACGGCCCTTGTGGCCGCGCTCGTCATTCTCCGTGCGGTACCTCGCCTCCCCTTCGGTGCCATGGCGGTAGTCGCCGCGACACTTGCTTGCCCGCTTTTCGATCCCGGCGCTTTCTGGGTCGGCTGGGGCAGTGCGGACGGAGTCCCCGGCAACGGCGTCTGGACCGCGTTGTTCCTCGCGACGGCCGGCATCATTCTCCTTGCAGCTCCCACGCGAGCGAGCGCGATGTCGCCAGCGCCGAGCAACGAAACCAACGCGGAGACAGGTGCCCTCACCGAGCGTTCGGTCTGAGCTTTGCCCTCTGGGCGCGGCAAGGCGCGCATGGCTGGCTACCCGTACCTGAAGAGCTGAGATTCCGGATCCCACAGGCCCCGCGCGATAGTTCGCGCGGGGCCATTTCGGGTCGTGGGCCAGAATCGGACGCATGAAACTCACCCTGGGTGCCGAGATTGCATCGCCGCAGGGCACCGACACTTTCCATCTGGCAAAAACCTCGCTCATCACTGGCGACGGTGCTTTGTAAGGCGTGGTGAACGTCGAGTTCGACGGATGTTGGGGACGGTCTGCGACAAGGCTTTCGCTGCCAGCCTCGCGCGTTTGGGCCTGGCGTACCGAAGCGCCCTGCACGCCCACGCGAGCGACGTGATCCAGGACCCCCGCCGTGGCTAGCCTGGCAGTTCAGCGCCAACAATCGCGAAATTTGTGCAGCTTCTCGGATGCCTAGCGGGGGGCCACGGCCACAGTTGTCGATCCGCTGCGGCTCAGGCCTGGAACTCAGGCGTTCGATATGTTGCGTCTATGTCTGATACCGACGATCTCGAGCTCGACACGTGGCACCCGAGGGCCATGAAACGGCGCTCACTCATGGAGCACACGCCCCGTGAATTTGATGTGATGCCGGAAGCCGAGCTGAGCGCATTCTGGTACGCGCCGCCCATGACTCACCTACGAGATCTGCATCGATGCCACCTCTTGTGCGGACGCATCCCTGGACGAATCCACTTCGAAGAGTGCCAGTACGTAAAGGGCGCAGATTACAGATCAGCGCTACAAATAGCGGTTCGCTATCTAGGCCTCCTCCCGGAGGACGAACCTATCCGCTGGTCTACTTCCGCCACAGCGTTGGACCCGTCACTAGAGGAAGGAAGCGCGCTTGCCGAGCTGACGCTCTCATTCCTCTCGGACCCCATAACAGTCAGAGGCGACGGGACGTTCGGCAACGGTCGGCACAGGGTCGCGGCGATCATCGACGCCCAGATGGATTTGCTCATTCCAGTCGTACGTATGAGGTGATTTGGAGGCGGTGCTCGTGGTGGGGAGCTTCGCGCAGCGGTCGTCGCCAAGTGATGGTTGGCGCACTGTTCCCCGGCCGGCAGCGCAAGCTGAGGCGAGGCATCTCGCGCAACGAAATGCCCTAGTCCGACTGCCGACGCCATAAACGCACCGCCAAGTCGTTAAATCCTCCGCGGCGAAGACGCGGCGCCCGTGCCGATACGTCCTGCGCTGCAGCTCGCGCCAAGAGTTTCGTTAGCCGTGGACAGTCTCGCAACGGGCTCGCGCACGCAGCCGATCTTCGGGCCAGCGAAGTAGTCGCGGCAAGGGGAAACGCTCTCCACACGTAGTTCTGACTTCTTCTAGCGACCATCCCAATCGGTGGGCGCAGGGCGCATCCGAGAATGAGGTCGACCGGGCCACGCTCTACGGGGGCGGCGAGCGCGATTACGTGGTTACCCGTCCTTGTGGGGCGGAGATTCCGCTAATCGCGGGGCGCCGCGGTTCTTTCGCGCGGGGCCCGTTCCGTCCGACGACGCAGGTATATCGTCCCCGATAACCCCTCGACTACCCTGATCGCATGAACATCCGCGCGGGACGAGAAGCGGCGGGTATGAGCCAGGCCGAGCTCGCCCGCGCCGCCAACGTGGCACAGCCCAACATCTCCGCGTACGAGAACGGCCGACGTCAGCCCAGCCCCGAGGTTCTCGAACGAATCCGCCGTGCGCTGGTCGGCACCCTCAACGAGCGCCTCTTCCGCCACCGCGACGAAATCCATCGACTCGTCGCCGAGCATCACGCCACCGCCCCCCGGGTGTTCGGATCCGTCGCGCGTGGCGACGACACCACGGCATCCGACATCGACATCCTCGTCGACTTCACACCCGAAGCCGGCCTCCTGGATGAGGTGGGCCTGCGCCTCGCCCTCGCCGATCTGCTTCAGGTCGAGGTTGATGTCATCGCCTCCGACACCCTCCGCGGTGAGTTCCGGGAGCGGGTGCTCCGCGAGGCCGTCCCGCTGTGAGCGTCGAGAGTCGTAAAGCCCAGGATGCCGCGACCCGCGTGATCGCGGTGTGCGAGGTTATCGGACTCATCGTCGAAAAGGGCGAGGAGCACTTCCTGCGCGAGGTCGAGGCGCAATGGGCCGCGGAGATGGGGCTGATCCGGATCGGCGGGGCGGTCGCCAAGATCCCGCCGCCCGTTCGCGAGCGTTTCGCCGGTCAGCCGTGGCGACAGATCATCGACATGCGGAACTTCGCCGCCCACCAGTACGACGATCTCGACCCGCACCGCGTCTGGCGCACGCTCACGCGTGACGTGCCGCGGCTGCGCGAGTACCTCAACGACGTGGTTGTCCCGACCCTCTAGGTCAGTCGCCCGCCACCGACGCTTCCCGCGACGACGCCACACCCCGCCCGAACGCCTGCCCCTGCAGAATGGCGCCGAGGTCGACGCCCGTCGCCGACTTCACGCTCTCGAACGTCGCGGTCAAGCCGGCAGCCTGCTCGCGCGCGATGTGCGTGCCGGCGGAGTCGCCGCCCACGAGGGTGACGTTGCCGACGTTCTGGTAGCCCTTCGCGAACTCGGCCATCAGCGCGGGCAGCTGCCCGATGAGCTCGCGACCCAGAATGGCCTCCTGGTTCTCGCGCAGTGCCTCGGCCTCGGCCTGGATCGCCGCCGCGCTCGCCTCACCCTTCGCGCGGATGGCCTCGGCTTCGGCGAGGGCTTGAGCGCGAAGGGCTTCCGCCTCAGCGCTGGACTTCGCGCGCAACGCCTCAGCTTCGGCCTCGGCGCGCGCCCGCACGGCGGCGGCTTCGGCTGCGGCGGAGGCCTGCCGGGCCTCGGCCTGGCGCTGCACCGCGTAGGCCTCGGCATCCGATTCCTGCTGCGCCACCTGGCGGTCGGTCTCGGCCTTCTTCTGGCGTGCGTACGACTCGGCGTCGGCTTCGGTCTGCTTGCGGTACTTCTCGGCATCCGCGACGCGCTTCACGTCGGCGTCGAGCTCGGCCTGACGGTTCTCGGCGCGCTGCACGAGAACGGCCTGTTCGCGCTCCGCGCGGGCGAGGTTCTCGGCCTGCTCCGCCTCGGCGTTCGCGCGTCCGACCTCGGACTTCGATGCCGCCGTGTTCTTGTCGAACGCGGTCTGCTCGATGAGGTTCGCTTCCTCGGTGGCGAGCTGGCGCGCCTTGACCTCGCGTGCCGCCTCGATGCGCGCGACCTCGGCCTCGCGCTTGACGCGCTCGACCTCTTGCGCGCCGAGGGCCTCGATGTAGCCGTTGCGGTCGGTGACGCCCTGGATCGCGAAGGAGTCGAGCACGAGCCCCTGAGCGAGCAGGTCGCCCTTGATGCCCTCGGCGATCTCGTCACCGAGCTTCTGGCGGTCCTGCATGACCTCTTCGACGTTCAGCTTCGCCACGACTCCGCGCAGGGCACCCTCGAGCTGCTCGGTGGTGAAGACGTCGATCGCCTGGTCCTGCGAGGCGAAGCGCTCCGCGGCGGCGCGAACCTGGTCGGGCAGCGACCCGATCTTGACCAGTGCGACGCCCGCCAGGTGGATGGTCACGCCGTTCTTCGTCTGCGCGACGGGCTCCATCTTGATCTGGCGCGACCGCAGCGAGATGCGGTCCGACCGCTGCGTGAGCTTGTTCACGAATGCGCCGCCGCCGGTGATGACGGTCATGTTCGACGTCAGCCCGTCGGAACCGCGCTGCTTCTTACCGACGATGACGATCGCCTCATCGGCCTGCGGCACCTGGTACCAGGCCCGGAAGATGAAGAAGCCGATCAGCAGGATCAGCAGCACCGCCCCGACGGCGACGACCACACCGATGATCCAGAAAATGTCACTGTTCACGACAAACGCCCCCCGGCCACGAAAATGCGGATTGTGGGATCACGCTATCGGGTGCCGGTACCGCTGCACGGTAGCCCCCGAGCCGAACTCCCACCGCTCGACGAGCTCGAGCTTGAGCGACTCCCCGATCCCTTCGAGAAGCCGAGGCCCTCGCCCCGCCACGACCGGATGCACGACGAACGTGTACTCGTCGATGAGCCCCGCCGCGGCGAGCGCCGCCGGCAGCCGCACACCGCCGAGCGAGATCCCCCGCCCCGGCCGATCCTTCAACCGCCGCACCGCGTCGACGACATCGCCACTGATCAGCTCAGCGTTCCAGTCGACGGCGTCGAGAGTCGCGGATGCCACCACCTTCCGCATCGGATCCATCACCTCCGCGAACGCGATCTCACTGGCATCCATCCAGTCGGGCCACTCCCCCGACTCCGGCCGGCGCCACGCGCCCTCCATCAGCTCGTAGGTGACGCGACCGTAGAGGAGCGTGTCGGAGCGGCGGAGTTCATCGGTCCAGAACGCCATCGACTCCTCGTCGGGTGGGAGGCCCTCCTCGTGCGAGCAGCAACCGTCGAGGGTGACGTTGATGGCGTAGCGGAGGGGCTGGGTCATGCCGCTAGCTTCCTCGCCGGGAGTCCTCCGCGGAAGAGCCCGCCGCCCCGAATCGCTCCGCCTGCACCGCGAATGCCTCCGCCAGCTCGGGCGGTCCGACGACCTCCATCGCCACCTCGAACCGACCGAAGGATGCCGCCAGCGCACCCCACGACCACGACCCGGCCTCGAGGGTGCAGCGGGCCTCGTCGACCACCGTCACGGTTCCATCGCCCGTGAAGGGCCGGACGCGATGCGCGGGCGCGTGCAGGACGACCGTTCCACGGCACGGCCACTCGTTGGCATCCGAT
The DNA here is from genome assembly GCF_001476285.1 of Microbacterium testaceum. Lineage (GTDB taxonomy): Bacteria > Actinomycetota > Actinomycetes > Actinomycetales > Microbacteriaceae > Microbacterium > Microbacterium testaceum_B. The sequence goes on from NZ_LDRU01000057.1 coordinate 23,106, forward strand.
CCCTTGAAACGCCCCGAGACGAAGGCGTCGACGTCACCACCGGGCACGACCCGCGGCACGAAGGGGGCGCCGTGGGGCACGCGCGGGCGGACCCGCTCGGCGGCGAAGAGTCGCCAGTCGTCGCGATCGAGATCCCACCCGAGCAGGTACCACCGGCCGTGCGAGGTGACGAGGTGATGCGGCTCGACGCGTCTCGACTGGGGGTCGCCGTCGCCCCTCGGCAGGTAATCGAACCGCAGCGTGACCCGGTCGCGCACGGCCTGCGCCAGCGTCAGCAGAACGTCGAGCGGCACCGCGGCGATCGGAGCCTCGCCCGGACGCCTCACCGTCGTGACCTCGACCGCGTCGAGCCGAGGCCGAAGCCTCGACGGAAGCACCTGGCGCATCGTCGCGAGAGCCCGGACCGCGGCCTCTCCGATCTCGGCACCGAGCGCCGGCGCCCCCCGCAACGCGATCGCGACGGCGAGCGCCTGATCGTCGTCGAACAGGAGCGGGGGCATGTCGTTGCCGGATTCGAGCCGGTATCCGCCATCGGGGCCCATCGTCGCCTCGATGCGGTAACCCATCTCGCGCAGCCGATCGACATCGCGCCGCACCGTTCGATCGCTGATGCCGAGCCGCGACGCCAGCACCGATCCCGGCCAGTCGCGCCGGGCCTGCAGCAGCGACAGCAGCGTGAGCAGTCGCGACGTCGAGGCCATGGCATCCACGGTAGATCGCTTCTAGGACAGAAACAGACCTATACGGGTGGGACTGTCGTTCTACGAGCCGATTCGGGCCGAGATACCAAGGAGCAGAAATGTCCGTGCAGACCACCACCCACCTGAACTTCCGAGGCGACGCCCGCGAGGCGCTCACGTTCTACCAGTCCGTCTTCGGCGGCCACCTCGTGATCAACACGTACGCCGATTTCGGGATGCCGGCTGAGATCCCCGGATCCGACAAGGTCGTCTTCGGCCTGGTCGCTGCCGAGAACGGATTCCGTGTGATGGGTTACGACATCCCGGGCCTCACCGAGGGCGGCATCGCGGGCGGCGGCGCAACGCGCCGCGAGAACGGCACGACGGTCACCGAGCAGTCGGTGTTCGTGTCGATCAGCGCGCCGACGCTCGAGGAGCTGCAGGGCTACTGGGACGCTCTGGCGGTGGATGCCACGGTCGTCGAGCCGCTGGCGGCTTCGGCGTGGAGTGCGGGGTTCGGGATGCTGACGGATCGGTTTGGGGTGACTTGGAGTGTGTCGGTTGCCGCAGAGTGAACCGGTAGTGACACGGGATGCCAGGGCCTCGCGCGACCACCTCGCGCGGGGCCCGCTATGCCTTTGGCCGGTAGCGCTGCACCATGACGCCCGAACGGAACTCCCACCGCTCGATCAACTCGAGCGTCAGCGCCACGCCGTCGAGCAGCCGCGGCCCACGGCCGGCGATCACCGGATGCACGACGAACGTGTACTCGTCATGAGCCCCGCCGCGGCGAGCGCCACCGGCAGCCATGCTCCGCCGAGCGAGATCCCCCGCCCCGGCTGCTCCTCGAGCCGCCGCACCGCGTGGACGACATCGCCGCGGAGGAGATCAGCATTCCAGTCCACGGCGTCGAGAGAAGCGGATGCCACGACCTTCCGTATGGGAACCATCACCTCCGCGAACACGACCTCGCTGGCATCCATCCAGTCCGGTCGCTGTCCCGCCGCAGGTCGCCGCCACGCGCCCTGCATCAGCTCATACCTCACGCGCCCACGGAGGAGCACGTCGGAGCGACGCAGCTCGTCGGTCCAGAACGCCATCGACTCTGCATCCGGCGGCGGCCCGCCTCGTGGTGGACCATCCGTGAAGGGAGACGTTGATGCCATAGCGAAGGGGTTGGGGCGTGGCGGTCTCCTTTCGACCCGAGTGGAGGTGGGGTCAGGCTGATAGGGGCGCGTCCAACGGATTGCGCGCGGTCGTCTCGCCACGGATCTGGCATATCCAAAGTTTCAGGGCCGAACGCTGGTCGCGGATCTCGACCGCACCGACCAGTGAGCTATCAGTTGCTGGCTAATCGGCCCCAAAGCGGTTGCCCACGGCTCTACGTGGACCCAGAATGGCGAGGTGCGTGCATGGATGGTGCGAGGCGGGCGGCATGGGGAACGCGAACAAGATGCGTTACGTGACGGACGCGCGCTGATCGGTTGGTCAGAAGTCGGCGATCTCTCGGGATTCTCGAGGGAAGAGATTCGAGATGCACTCAGCACGGCGCATCCAGGTGAGTCGAACTACCTGATTGGGAACTGGACGGGGCAGCTAGATCGTTTTGTCAACGAGATGCGCGTCGGGGACATCATGGTGATGCCGCTGAAGTCCGACGGCACTTTCGCGATCGGGACGATCAACTCGGATTACGGCTTCGACGCTGGGGAGGGCGAGCACTTCCGCGGCGTGGACTGGCAGCGGTCCGATGTCGAGCGCACCAGCCTGAAACACGATTTGCGCGCGTCCCTTAAGTCGCTCCTCACCGTGTGCGAGCTGTCTCGCTTTGGCTCGGTCGAACGACTGATGGCGGTGCAGGCGGGCGAACCAGACCCAGGTCCTGCGCGCGAGGGGAGTCCGCTCCCGAACCGTATCGAGGACCTCTCGCGGAACACCCCAACGCCCATGACGGTGCGGGAACTGCTTGACATCGCCGAGGTCGACCGGCGGACAGCGCAATCAGTCGCGTCGATAGATGAGCTGCTGCAAGCCTCGGGTCTCACGTCCGTCCCTTCAATTTCCGATGCCGAGATTGACGAGCAAATTGTCATCACCCCGCTGCAGGGCCATCCGCAGACGGATGCTTTCGAACAGGCTCCTCCCCTATCCGACAGCGAGCATGCAGTGGGATACCGGATCCATCAGATCCCTTCTGCTCGCCGCGCACCGGTATCGGTCTCCCGAGACGACCTGATCTCCGATGCAAGGACGGCGATGCTGGAAGGTAACTTCTCTCAGCTCGCCGTTGTAGAAGCTGGAGGGCTCGCTGGTGTCATCACCTGGGAGTCCATCGCGATCGCACATATGCACGGCAACCCCACCATCGTCGCGGAAGCAATGACGACATCTCCCCCGACTGTCGCGCCGTACGCGAATGTGTTGGATGTCGTGTCTCAAATCGAGTCGAGTGGATACGTTTTCGTGCGTGGCGACGCAAACGAGATTGGCGGCATCGTCACGGTCGCCGATCTCACGGCTGAGTTCGGCCGCGATCGCCGACCTCTTGTCATGATCGAGGAAATCGAATTGCGAATGCGCCGCGCGGTGAAGCGCCGGCTCACGGATGCCGACATCGAACGGTCGCCGGCTCGCTGCAAAACTATCGACCGCCTGACCCTGGGCGCGTATCCCCATGTCTTCGACGACGACGAGAACTGGGAGAAGCTCGGATGGGCCGGGATCACACGAGAAAGGCTGCGCTCCCTTGTCGAGGGTATTGCCGAGGTTCGGAACAGCTTGATGCACTTTTCGCAAGACCCCCTGCCCGACTCGACATTTGAAATGCTGGAGGGAACACTGCGACTGTTGCGGGCCGTCGATTCGTCGCGATCGGCACCAGGCCGATCAACAACCCCGAGGACGCCCCAGCACCGGATCTGATTCAGAAGCTGGCGCACCCGCCGAGGCACCGCACGCGTCCTCGAATCAGCCGTGGGGTGCGCCCTTCTCTTTCAAATATTCGTAGAGCATCGCCGGCAGTGCCTTCCCGAGCTCCGCGAACAGCCCACCGTCGCCGAGGAGATCGTCGATGAACGCTGGCGTCTCTTCGCGCACCTCCACGACAGCCTTCGTGAACGCCTTCGGCAAAGCCGGCGACTCTGCGAACTGTTGGGGCGTGTTCACCTCGGCCTGCCGCGCAAGGTCATAGTCGAGGGCGAGCTTGCCGACGATGTGGTTCATCGTGATGTCGATGACACCGACGCCGTACTTATCACCAAGGCGTTCGTTGAGCTTCTCGATGATCTCTTCTAGAGCGCTGCGGTGCTTCTCGTGGATCGCCCCAGAGCCGATCGCGGTGATTGGGTCTAGACCTGGCCCCTTCTCCAGGTTGAGCTTCACGGCTTCGCCCGCGGTGATCTTGTACCCGGCGAGCTGCACCTGGGAGATGTCGACCGGCTCCTCGTAGGTCGCGGTGGATAGCTGCGGAAGTATCCGGCGGAAGAAATAGTGCCGACGCGGTAGGTCGGTGTCTTCGAGGTTGCGAGCCTGCGAGATGAAGTCGTAGAACTTCACGAACTGACCAGCGTCCGCCTTGAACAGTCTCAGCTCGTCCTGCTCATCCTTATCGGCATCGGTGACCGCGTTGAACCATCGCTTCTGGAACCGGTCGACCGCCGGCGCGGTTGCCGCCGACACCTTCGAGTTCGCGTTCGTCCCACTGGCGAGGGCTGCGTCGAACGCCTGCTCCACTTCGCTCATCGTGTAGATCCCCGACGCATCGAGCTTCGTGACGAGGTCGTAGATGAGGTTTGGGTCGGTGAGCGCGGTCAGCTCCGCCTTGCGGTAGTAGTCCTTGAACGCATCGAGCACGTCGAGGGGCTCGTTGACGAAGTCGAGAACGAAGGTCTTGTCCTTGCCCGCATACGTGCGGTTCAACCGCGACAGAGTCTGTACGGCCTGAACGCCGCCGAGCTTCTTGTCCACGTACATGGCAACAAGACGCGGCTGGTCGAACCCGGTCTGGAACTTTTCCGCGACGATCATCACGTTGAACGTCGACGGCTTGAATGCCTCCGCGAGGTCCGAGGAGTGCAGGCCATAGTTCTGCGTCTTCTCCGTCAGCCCGTCACCCACGTCGTCAGGGTCGTCGACCGTGCCCGAGAACGCCACCAACGACCGGACACCCTGCACACCGGCATCCGTGATGTAGGCATCGAGGTACTTCTTCCACCGCACCGCCTCCTTACGCGACCCGGTGACGACCATCGCTTTCGCCTTACCGTCGAGCAACGGCTTCGCGTAGGCGGAGAAGTGCTCCACGACGATCTTGGCTTTCTGGCTGATGTTCGTCGAGTGCAACCGCACGTACTGCACGAGTGCCTTCACTGCGGTTGACTCGTCGACGTCACCGTGCGCGTCATAGTCCGCACCCGGGTGCTGCAGCTTCCACGCCACCTTATAGGGGGTGTAATTCTGCAGCACGTCGAGGATGAAGCCCTCCTCGATCGCCTGCTGCATCGAATACAGATCGAACGGCTCCGGCGTCGCATCCGAGCCCGCCCCCTCCGGGACCCGCCCGAACAGTTCGAGAGTCTTGGCCTTCGGGGTCGCGGTGAACGCGAAGTAGGAGATGTTGGGGGCGGAGGCGGTGACCTCCATGGCCCACTGCAGGTACGCCTCCGAGTTGATCGGCGCGCCTTCGGCGACCGCGGCCTGCTCATCTGGGGACAGCACCTTCGTCAACGCGCCCGCCGTCGATCCGGTCTGCGACGAGTGCGCCTCATCCGCGATCACCGCAAACCGACGCCCCTTCAACTCGGGCAGTGTTTGGATCGCGGTGATCAGCGCCTCGAAGGACTGGATTGTCACGATCACAATGTTCTTTCCACCGCTCAGCGCCGCCGCGAGTTGCTTCGACTTCGACTCACCCGCATCCTTCGTGATCGACTGCACCACTCCGGCCTGCTTCTCGAACTGGCCGATCGCGTCCTGCAGCTGCTTGTCCAGCACCGTCCGGTCTGTGACGACCACGACCGTGTCGAACACCCGCACGTTCTGCTCGTCGTGAAGCTGGGAAAGGCGGTGTGCGAGCCAAGAGATCGAGTTCGTCTTCCCCGACCCCGCCGAATGCTGCACCAGGTATCGGTTCCCGGGCCCCTCTGCCCGTGCCGTCTCGACCAGTCGGGTGACGGCCCGCCACTGGTGGTACCGAGGGAACAGTACCTTCTCCGTCTTCGTCTTCTGCCCTGTGTCGGGGTCGACATCGACTTCGACCTGCAGGTTCACGAACGACCCCAGCAGCTCCAACCATGTATCGCGCTGCAGGATTTCCTCCCAGAAGTACGAGGACACCGACCCGTTCGGGTTCGGCGGGTTCCCCGCGCCCTCATCGGCTCCCTTATTGAAGGGCAGGAACCTGGTCGCGGCACCAGCGAGCTGCGTCGTCATCCGCACCTCGGAATTCGACACCACGAAGTGCACCAGCGACCGCTTCGCGAAAGCGAACAGCGGCTCACCCGCCGGTGACCGGTCGAACCGGTACTGGTTCACCGCGTTCCCGATCGACTGCGTGAAGTCCGTCTTCAACTCGACCGTCGCAACCGGGATGCCATTCGCGAACAGCACCAGATCTAACGCCTTATTCGGATGCTTCACCGAGTAATGCACCTGACGCATCACCCGCACCCGCATCTTCCCGGACGCCGCAAGCGTGTCGGGATTCTGCGTCGTCGCTGGGCGGAACTGCGCCAACCGGAACTTCACCGCACCCCCATGCAACGGCACCATCGAGAACCCCTCATGCAGAATCCGGATCGTGCCGCCGTTCTTCAGTGGATCAAGATCCAGCGACTTCGCCAAACGAGTCAGGATGTCGTGACCCGCCGCCTCACGCTGCGCAGCGGTATCGCCGTGGCGGACGACCTTCGCGAACTCTGTCGGCTGCGAATCCTCCAGCCAGCCGAGCACGTCCTCGGGGAACAGCGCGAGTTCACGGTCGTAGCCTGCATCGCTCGGCGAATAGAGCCACCCGTTCGCGGCGAGATGCTCGGCAATCTCGTTCTCCAGCACCGACTCCAGATGCGCCCCAGCAACACCACTCACGCAGCCACCCCCACGTCGACTTTCCCCGTCACCGCAGCCGTAATCAGGGCGGTGCGACGCTCGCGAGCGAGCGTGACCCCCCGCTCCGCTATGCGAATCGACTCATCGATCCGCGCCGTGGAGTGCCGCAGTCGCGCCGCGATCGCGCGTTGCTCCGAGACTGGCGGAAGACCAACCCACATTTGCCCAAGATGAGACGGCCCAAAATGTTGAATAGTCGAGCCCGTCTTCAATGCCTCCACCTGCATCAGGAACTCTTCCGATATAAAGAACCACTTCGCGAAGTCGCGCAGCATCTTTCCCTGGCTGATCCGGATGATCCCCGTATACGGTACGGCGCCCACAACGTCGTCTGTCGCAACCTCGGCGATCGTGCCCATGCTTGCGCTCGCACTGATGAGTAGGTCCCCCAGCGCGACTCGGAAGCGCGACCACCGATCGCGAACGAGATCGGGGTCCAGGAAGTTGCATCCCTCAAGCGTGGCCGTTGCCGTGTTTACCGACGAGATCCGGAGAAGCGGGACCCCAGCGTCGCGGAAATCCGCCGCCATTATCCCCGGGCCCTCTTGATACCCGACAGCTCGCTTTAGCGGGGTGAGTGACCAGTGCGCTGGCATGGTGCCCGAAGCCAGCTTCGGGGCATCGACCAGATGAAATGACGCATCAAGTCCACGCGATACCGCCCGAGCGATCTGACTCGCGCGGCGTTCGGCGAGGAGGGCGATGAGTTCCTCGTTCTTCGCGATGAACGCGTCGATCTGCGCCGTCTCCCGATCCAGATAGTCCGCAATCACGCGCTGCTCCTCGATCGCCGGACGTGGCAAGGGGATCAGTGCGAACTGCCCGTAGCGGATCGACTGCCCGTCGCGGAGTTGATCGGTCGTGGTCTGGAGAGCCTGGATATAGAGGTCGCTCTTGAACAGGTACTTGAAGAATCGAGGGTCGAGGGCCACCTTCGGCTTCAGCACCGTGTACGCCGCACTCACCTTGCCCGGAATGCTCGCGAACTCGAGCCCGCCCTGAAAGCTTCGAAGATGGCTGACGTAGTCGCCCGCCTCGACGTGACGCATGTTGTCAGCGCCCGACAGATTGAGCACAACCTTACTGCCCGTGGTCTCCATGTACTCCGCCTGCGGCAGCACGCCGTACTTTTGCGACGGCGTCAGGTGCACGTCGGTTGCCAAGCTCTTTTGCTTGCGCTCGCCGAACAGCGCGCGCGCAGGGACAACAGGCCAGCCCGCCGGAGTATCCCCGAGCCACGCCACCCCGGAGTCACGGAGCTCTCTTGTCATGCCTCGACCGCCGTGAGCATTGCGCGGAGGTCGTCCATGACGGCGTCGAGGTCGCGGTCGATCTCCTCAAGTGGGCGGGGTGGGCTGTACCGGTAGAAGTGGCGCGTGAAGGGGATCTCGGCCCCTTCCTTGGTCTTCGACGGGTCGATCCACGCGTCGGGTGCATAGGGGAGGACCTCGCGGGCGACGTAGTCGTCGACATCCTCGTCCCACGGCACGTTTTCAGTGTCGCGGAGCGACGCATCCGCCTCCGGGTTCCCCTTCGCATCCGTACAGGTGTCGGCGGAATCGTCCTTCTCCCCGAGCTCGCTGGTCACAATCTTGAGCAGCGGTGCGGGGAGTGTAAGGCCTTCGGCTTTCGCGGCATCCTTCAGAACCTTCTGGAACTCGGCCCGGTTCTTCCACACCGTGCCGGTGCCGAGCCGATCGAGCGCGGCGCGGAGGGCTGCGGCATCCGTCTTGCTCAACTTCTGGATCGCCTTGGCTTCAAATACGGCGTCAATGCGTTCGGGAGTGGCCTGCCAGCTGAGTTTGAGGGGACGTTCGACCGTGATGGTGCGGTAGAGGAACTCCTCGTTGCGGAAGATCTTCGAGTACTCGCTGTCCTCGAATCCGGCGTACAGACCGACAATGGTCTCAATGTTCTTCGAGGAGAGTTCGTTGCGCTTGGAGCCGAGTCCCTTTCGGAGCTTGCTGAACATCTCGCGGCCGTCAATGAGCTGAACCCGGCCCTCGCGGTTCTCGTCTTTGCGGTTGGTGAGGACCCAGATGTAGGTGGAGATGCCGGTGTTGTAGAACATGTCCTTCGGCAGCCCGATGATCGCTTCGACGAGGTCGTTGTCGAGCAGCCACTTGCGGATGTTCGACTCGCCGCCGCCGGCGCCGCCGGAGAACAGGGGCGACCCGTTGAGGACGATCGCCATGCGGGAGCCGCCATCCTCGGATTTGCGCATCTTCGACACCAGGTGGAGAAGGAACAGCATGGCGCCGTCGCTGACGGCGGGGGTGCCGGGGCCGAAGCGGCCGTTGAATCCGAGCTTCGAATGTTCGTCGTCGACGTAGGCGCGCTGGTCTTTCCAGTCGACCCCGAAAGGCGGGTTGGAGAGGCCGTAGTCGAACTTCTTGTCGTCGAAGTGGTCTTCGGTGAGGGTGTCGCCGAGGGCGATGTTGTCGACGTCCTGGCCCTTGATGACCATGTCGGCCTTGCAGATCGCGTACGACGCGTCGTTGTAGTCCTGCCCGTACAGGCTCAGCTGGATGCCCGGGTTCAGGGTGCGCAGGTACTCGTCGGCGACGGAGAGCATGCCGCCCGTGCCAGCGGTCGGGTCGTAGATCGACCGCACCACCCCCGACTTCGCGAGCGCGTCGTCGTCGAGCGCGAACAGCAGCTCGACCATGAGCTTGATGACCTCGCGGGGGGTGTAGTGGTCGCCCGCGGTCTCGTTCGACTTCTCGTTCGCGAACCGGATCAGCTCCTCAAACACGAGGCCCATCTGGATGTTGCTGACCGCGCGGGGGTGGAAGTCTGCCTGCGCGAACTTCTCCGTCACCGTGAACAGCTTGTTCTTCTCTGCCAGCTTGTTCAACGTCTTGTCGAACTCGAACCGCTCGAAGATGTCGCGCACGTTCGGAGAGAACCCCGCAAGGTACGACGACAAGTTCGCTCGGAGGTCCTGCGGGTCGGCGACGAGCTTCGCGAAGTCGAACGGCGACGTGTTGTAGAACTGGTGGGCCGCCGCGTCCGTCAGCTTCATGTGCCGCAACAGTTCTGGGGCGTCAGCGACGGTCGGCAGGAGCTTTAGAACCTCCCCCTTCGTATCGGCCAGCACCGCGTCGAGCCGCCGGAGCACCGTGAACGGGAGGACGACCGAGCCGTACTCAGAGGGCTTGAACGGACCTCGCAAAGACTCGGCAATGTTCCAGATGAAGTTGACATGGTTGACCACAGGTAGGCACTCCGAAGATCGAGCAGCGAGCAGGCGGCGTCAGTGCCGCGATCTCCTCAATACTCGCTCATCGTTGGACGTTCAACGATGGCCGCCACCGCGTCGCGGATCTCTTGCACAGGACCTGGCATCCACGCGGCCGAAATCGCGCCCTCACCGTGAACTATCCCGGCCCCCCTCAACGAAACAGCTCGACGTGATCGACAACCCACGCGCGGAAGGTGCGAGACGGGCGACCCGTGATGCGGGTGTACTCATCGGAGATGGGTGGAGTCGCACCGACCGCCTCGCGCCAGTCCTTGATGATCTGCCGCACCCACACCTCGGGGACGGACCGCGACAGCATCGCCGACGACTCCGCCTCGGTCTGTTCGATCACCGCCACCGGGCGTCCGATGACGTCGCCGATCAGCGCGACCTGCTCGCGGAGGGTGAGACGCTCCGGTCCGGTGAACACCGGCGCGGCGCCGACGAGGGCATCGGTGGTGAGGGCGACCACGGCGACATCGGCGATGTCCTGTTCATGAATGGGCGCCTGCACCGCCTCGGGGTACGGCAGCGGAACGGCGCTCTCACCCTTCACGCCCCAGCTCCAGCGGGCCGCGTTGCTCGCGAATCCGCCCGGCCGCAGGAATGTATACGCGAGGCCCGACCGCACGACGGCCTCCTCCACCCGGAGGAAGCGCGACCCGTTGAAGTCCTCGGCCGCCCCCGGAAACGTCACGGACGACGACGACAGCACGACCACGTGACGCACGCCCGCGGTCGCGAAGGTCGCCAACAATGCCTCCGGCTCGGCGAGGTCGGCGTAGAGGAAGACGCGCTCGACACCCGTCAGGGCGTCGGTGAATGACGCCGGGTCATCAAGATCCGCCGCGAACACCTCCACCTCGGCGGGCAAAGCCAGCTTCTGCGGCGTGCGGCTGGTCGCGCGCACCCGCTCGCCACGATCGAGCAGGCCCGCGACGACCGCACCACCCACGGCGCCACTGGCACCAACAACGAGAACCGACATGACAACTCCTTTACGAACAGCGTTCGCGAACAATGTTCGTCACGAATGCCGATCGCGTCAAGTGATAGCGTGTCTGCATGTCGTCGCCCGCAGAACCGGTCTCGCGCCGCGCCCGCCCTGCGAAGGCGCCCCTGTCCCGGCAGTCGATCCTCGAAGCGGCGATGGCTCTGATTCGCGAGAACGGTGTCGACGCGGTCAGCCTCCGACACGTCGCGGCACGGGTCGAAACCGGCCCCGCCTCGCTTTACGCGTACTTCGACAACCGCGACATCCTGCTCGAGCACGTCCTGGACGCCGCGTACGCCGAGGTGTCCCTCGTGGATGCCACGGGCGACGGCCGTGGTTGGCGAGATGCCCTCGCCGGCACCATCGTCCACACGATCGAGACGCTGGAGACCTACCCCGGCCTCGGCACCATCGCGCTCGGCTCGATCCCGGTCCTGCCCGGCGCTTTCCGTCTCGCCGAACACGAATTGGCGCTCATGGAGGCGGGCGGCGTTCCCGCCGACCGCGCCGCGCTCGCGGTCGATCTCATCGCGCAGTTCGCCGCATCGACCGCCGTCGAGCGGACCGTCCGGCTCAGCCGCGGGGACGTCGGCGACGATCGTGAACACGTCCTGACCGCTTACGAACGGGCCGACGCCGAGCGATTCCCGCACGTTGCTCGCTCAGCGTCGTTGCTCACCGGCCCCGACGACTCGGCACGGCGCGACTTCGCGATCGACGTTCTCCTGACCGGAATCGAGCGCGCAGGCGTCCGGCGCGCCTGAGACTCATCGTGCGCCGCGACGGGTCTGGTCCATGTCGGTGGCCGGGAGTACCGTCGGCGCCATGACCCCAGCCACCCTCTTCCTCCACGCCGATGCCGCGCTGCGCGAGGTCATCGACCAGCTCGATCCTGCTGACTTCTCCGCTCCCGTCCCGAAGGAGTGGAGCCAGCTCGAATCGCCCACCCTGCTCGGCATCCTCGGGCGCCATGCTTACGACGAAGCCTGGATTCCCGACGTGCTCGCGGGCCGCGCCGCTGCGGACGGCGACCCGTACGCCGACGTCGATCTGCTCGGCGACGACCCCATCGCGTCCTACGACGCGCTTAACGACAAGGCGACGGCAGCCGCGCGATCAGGTGACATCGCCGAGACCTTCCGGTTCACCTACGGCGACTACCCGGCCGACGAGGGATTCGCGCACCTCGCGACCTACCGCGCGTTCCAGGCGTACTCGATCGCGAAGCACTTCGGCGTCCCGTTCCACCTGTCCCCGGAGCTGGTCGCCGGATTCAATGAGCACGTCACCCCGCACGCTGACGAGTGGCGGCAGTGGGGCGTCTTCCCGCGGGCCATCGAGCCACCCGCGGATGCCGATGACGAGACGCGCCTGCTGTGCACGCTCGGGTTCTGGCAACCCTGACGTCCGCGGTCAGGCGATCCGCATCGGCTTGCCCGTGCGCGCGCTCGCATCAAGCGCAGTGTCCATCACCGCAATGAGCTGCCGCCCATCGGCCGTGACGAAGTAATCACCGAGCGAGGTGATCGTGTCGGCGATGTCGCTCCCCCACGGCGGGCTGACGTCCGACTTGTCGATGTCCCAGATCACGTCGGCGGGCGGGTGTTGCCGCAACTCGCGCTCAACGTCCGCCAGCTCCACGCGGGCGAGCTGGGCGGCATCCGGAGACAACTCACCATCCCGATACACCCCTGCGAGAGTCGGGAACCGCGAGCCGCGCCCGCCGCCCTCGAGGCGAACTGTGACGGTGTCGAAGAACGACCCGAGGAAGTCGGCGCGTCCGACGGGATACGCGATCGGGCCCACCCTCAGACTGACGCTCATGGCAAGAGCTTAGGGAGACTCAGTCCACGTCTCACGGCGCGGGGTTCTCGATCAGGTTCACCTGCGTTCCGTCGATGTCGATCAGGTTCCCGATCCGCAATCCCGACGGCTGCGTCACCACCGGATGAACGCGCGGGAACCCGACCGTCTTCTCAACCACACCCGCCGACGTGATGCTCCGGTACAGCTCGTCGACGTCGTCGACCCGGATGCGGCACATGAACGAGCTGCTCGCGGGGTCGAGGTCGGCGAAGGGGAAGAACTCCAGCGTGAGCTCGCCGCGCCGGAGGATCAGCCAGCCCTCGTCGCGGTAGTCCTGCTCGAAGCCGAACCCGCCATAGAACGCGACCGTGGCGTCGAAGTCGCGAGACGGCAGGTTCGGGACGGCGCGATCGGTCATGCCGGCGACCCAATTGCGTGCTCGCCGTATCCGTGAATGACCATTCGGGAGCGAGCCAGACGACGGCGGCGAACATCTGCCGATCGCAGCGATCCGATCATGTAGGTCCGGAAAAACGTATGTGTGCCGCCCACCGGTGATGACTTTGATGCGGCTGATCGCTGGGCTGTGCAGTGCGACTGGTCTAGGCAGCGCGGTAGATCGCCGGAAACGGGCCCCGTCCGACCTCGCGCGGCAACTCGTTGAGCTTTCCGGCCGTGTACTGCGCGATGTCGCCTGACATCTCTCCCTTAGTCAAAGCCTGCTCAATCACGATTCTGGTGCTAGGCCTTGTTATCGCAGCACGCACGATGACCTCAGCCAAATTGGCAGTGATCCGGACAACGTGCGCGGCAAGGGTGGCCACCACGTCCGGTTCGGCCCGTAACGACAATTCGACGGCGATCCCGTAAAAAACCGCGGTGAGGTTTCGTCGTTGCTTGCCGCTTAGTGGAAGGGCAGTCGCCTGCGTGGCAATATCCAAGAACTGAGCGCTCGCAAACGCAAGTTCTCCACGATTTACGGTTCGACGAATGAAGGTGCTCGCATCATGCATCATGGATGGTTCGACGACATTGGTTCCTGAGGCGCGAGGTTGGAGCGATAGTGCAAGCAGGTACGGCCAGTCTTCACCGGAGCCATGGGAACCCAATATCGCTCGGCGGACCGCGTTCCGTGCGTCGGTCAGTGGACCAAAGTTTGTCGGCTGGAGAGACTCTAACCATTGGTCAGCCAACTGCGCCTGTACAGCGCTAGCGCGCACAACCGGCACCATCATCCGCACCACTCGCGACTTATCGAGTCCGACCCGCACCCTCCCGAAAGCTGCTTCGAGTTGGTCAACATCCGGCACCACGACGCGGGCGCGCTGGAGGCTCGCCCAGAGCGTGATTGCCCGCTTCTGCATTCCATCGTCGCCCTCGAGATGCTTGACCAAGCAGGTACGAAGATCGACGTGCCGCTGCGCCAACACGCCCGCGCATGCAGGCCATTGCGCCATCTCCTGCAATGTGCCGAGAGCATCAGAGACGATTGCCACTGAGATCGCCGCGCGGGATAGCAGTACATCCTCCGCCACATACGCACGTGCAGTGTCGAGGAACGTGCGTTGCGCAGAAGCGTCAAGTGCTCCGGGGTCGTCGACCAAGCGCTCGACGACGGCTCGAGCGCCGAGGTGTCCACCAGTCGCTGCGGTCGCCAGAAGGTTTAGGCCGTTGGCCGGGTCTCCCCAAAAGTCCAGCCCATCCGTGACCGAGACACCACTGAGACAGGACGCAGCGATCGCTGGATCAACGCGTGAGTCCAGCAGAGCACGCCGCGCTGCGATTGCCCAACGCTGAGCGCTCGTCAGATCTCGGCCGTTGTCGCGGCTCGGCAGTCCCGCAACTAGCACCGCCCGTACCCGCTCAATTAGGGGTTCGCGGACAACCGAGGCTTCGGCGAGAAGGGGACCGACCAGTAGCCCGACGACCTGAGGCGGCCCCATGTCCGCTCGAACCCTAAAGATCTCGTCCAGATACGGTTCGGGATCGTCGTCCGGGCCGAGTCGTCTCATCTCAAGTGCTAGGGCGGCTAGTTCGGCGCCGACCTCGAACGACGTTGTGCTCGCGTCGACGGCGGCGAGCACTTGACGTGCGCGGACGATTCGCTGATCGAGCGCGTCAGCGCCTGTACGAAGTCGCTCTTGGTAGAGAACTGCTCCAAGTGCGTTGCGCACGCTTCGTCCAGGCACCCGATTGCGCTCACCCAGGACGCGTTCGACCTTGCGATAAATCTCTGTGAGGTACGTGTGGTCGCCGATGGTATTCCAATGGTCGGCGACGAACCCCATCAACAGGATCAAAGACTCCGGACCAGGGTCGGCGTCGACGATCGCAAGCACACTGCGCCTTACGAGGTCGGGATCCGACTCAGCGAGGGCGAACAGCGTCGTGTAGATGTCTGTCGCGTTGCTCAGAGTCTGGGGTGCTTCGGAGAGGATGCACCCCACCAGATCGATCTCGCGGGTCAGCTTGCTCATGCCGACCGGATCGCGGCGCGCTACTCGTCCAATCGCGCGAATAACGTCGTGTAGCACGTCGCTACGACGCGCTTGCCAGATACGGGTGAGGACGTCAGAAACATCAACGTCGCGAACTTGTGGGGCGAGGGAGAGAAATCGTCGCAGCGCTATCGCGGGTAGCCGGTCCAGGTGCGCTGTCAATTGCGGCTCAAATGCGGGCTGGCGCGCGCAGACTGCAACACCAATCTGTGTGACCGTCGGACTGTCCGAAGCAAGAATCCGTTGAACAGCCGTGGCCACTGAGTCCCGCCGCGCCATCGTTCCAGAGAGAAGAACGAGCAACTGCTCGAGCACCGCTCCAATGAAGAGGTCAAGTGGCTCACGGAGGACGTATTCCAGTAAGCGGTTCGCTTCCTCCACGGGATCTGGGCGACGCAAGAGGGCCTGGGCGGCCACGAACTCGAAAAGCGTCTGATGGAAGAATCGCACGCGATCGATCGCACGGACAATAACCCCACGACTCGCGAGAGAATTTAGTGCGACCAGCGGTTGAACCACGGGTGCTTGGAAGTCCACTTGAGTCACAGCGTCCATCAGTGCGTCGATCTGGACGTCGGGGCTTCCTTCGCCCACCATCGCGAGTGCGGTGCGGCATGCGATGGCAGTCAGATCATCCGACGGACGAGGTTCTGTGCCGAGGTCTCGGCGGTCGCTCTCGACTCGGTCGTGCCAGTATCGGCGATAGAGGCTTGTCACATCCATGTCCATGGAGGGCGCCACACCGTGGCTCAAATCGAAGAGCATCGTGAGCAACAAGGGCGATTGGAGCACCTCCAGCACCGGCAGTTGACGGACCCGTGCTCCTTGGATCATTTCGACTAGTTCTTCCGAGGAGTGGTCGGGCAGGTACTTACGAGCGAGAGAGCGAACAGCCGCGCTCATCTCATCCGGCGAATACCTTTCCAAGATCACTCGTCCGATCTGCGGTGGGAGCTTCTCCGCCTCGGCTGGTCTTACGGTGAGCACCAGAGGAACTCGGAGGTCCGATAGCTCTTCGATGAGCTCTTGCGCTGCAACGACCGAGGCCGATGAGTGAAGAAGCAAGTCGGCCGTGTCTAGCAGGACGACGGGAGTCGGTTCGGCACCGTCACGGTCGGCAACTGCAGCAATGATCTCCGCGCTACTTGTGCGCTCCTCGCCAGATCTCGCGACGCCAGCAAACCAAGCCGCCGAGACGGCGACAGGACGATGACTGGAGGTATGGCCGAGAGCCCTTGCGACGCCCCACAGGAGGCTCGTCTTTCCGTAACCTGCCTCACCAACCACGATGAGCGGACTTGCATCGCCCGATGTGATTCTATTTACGACTTGTTCTTGTAGATCACGGCAGACGAACAGTGGGTGGGGTTCTTCGGACGTGGAATCATCACTAGCGAACTGTGACCCGACAGACTCGAGAAATCGTCTCGAGTCACTACTGAGTCTTTCGAAGGCAGGGTTCACCGTTGGATGTTCACGGGCTGACTCGTGCGTGCGGCTCTTCGACTCTCGGTCCCGCAGCAATGCGCCCAGCCCGTCTGCGAGAACTTTGGTGTCGTTTGTGACTATCCAGTCGCGCACGCCGTTGGCTAATGTCAGCGCGAGAGCGCCCGCGTATGCGCTCAGATCGTCGTCGAGCACGAACGCCTGATCATTCAACTCCGGCGCATGGGTAAAGCGCTCATGCCAGATTTCGCCGTCGGCGAGTGCCTGGGCGCGTAACTCGAGTTGATCCGGTCCTCTCAGATCGGATGCCAGCCGCGTAAGAACCATCTCCAGCGCCGCACTTGCTGGTCCGGCAAGTTCGCTGGGGACACGTTCGTCCGATGGATCGAGCAACGCTGCTTCTGCGGCTGAAATCAGCGCATCGAAAGTCCCTCGATCGGGGCGAAGGAGCCACGCGTCTACTGCGGCTCGCAATGGGCCAGGCAGGGCAGTCGCGATGCGCGCACCCCAAAACGACGGTCCTGCACGCTTCCCCAGTGCGTCTCCCACGCACTCAGCATATGGTCGAGGGCGACACCCGCTCTGCAGCGTCGAGGGAGGCTGCTGCAGCCGAGCGATGGGCCCGGCTCGTCGATGTCCCAGACCACGTCAGCGGGTGGGTGTTGCCGCGACTCGAGCTTGACGTTCGCCAGTTCCGCGCGGGCGAGCTGGGCGGCATCCGGAGACAACTCCCCGTCCCCATAGAGAGCCGCGAGCGTCGGGAACCGCGAGCCGCGAGTGCCGCCCTCGAGCCGAACCGTGACGGTGTCGAAGAACGAGCCGAGAAAGTCAGCGCGTCCGATCGGATACGCGATCGGCCCCACCCTCAGACTGACGCTCATGGCAGGAGCTTAGGAAAGATCATCGCGCCGGTGACGCCGAGGGGTTCTCGATCAGGTTCACCTGCGTGCCGTCGATGTCGATCAGATTCCCGATCCGCAATCCCGACGGCTGCGTCGTCACCGGGTGAACGCGCGGAAACCCGACCATCTTCTCGACGACACCCGCCGACGTGATGCTCCGGTACAGCTCGTCGACGTCATCGACGCGGATACTGCACATGAACGAGCTTCTCGCGGGGTCGAGGTCGGCGAAGGGGAAGAACTCCAGCGAGAGGTCGCCGCGATGGAGGATCAG
>NZ_LDRU01000058.1 GCF_001476285.1 Microbacterium testaceum
CGCTCGGTCCGAGGACGGCGACGAGCTCGCCGGGCTCGACCTCGAGGTCGAGCCCGGCCCACAGCTCACGGCCCCCTCGTTCGAGGGCGGCGCCGCGGATGCGCAGCGGTGCCGCTGCGCTCACGCGGCGAGCGCGTCGCTCAGGGCCTTGATGTTGCTCTGCATCCACGAGATGTAAGTCTGACCCTCGGGGAGCGTTTCCGTGAACTCGATCACGGGGATGTTCTTGGTCTTGGCTTCGTCCTGCACCTTCGTGACCTCGGCACCGCCGGTCTGCGGGTTCACGATCATGACCTTGATCTGACCCGAGTCGAGGAGCTGCAGCGACTCGAGCAGGGTCGCGGGCGGCACGTCCTGTCCCTCCTCGACCGACTCGCTGAACTCGTTCGGGGTGGCGTTGTCGAGACCGGCCGCGGTGGTCAGGTACACGGGCACCGGCTCGGTCACGAAGATCTTCTGCCCGGCATCCTTCGCCTTGATCTGGTCGAGCGAGTCTTCGAGACCGGCGATCTGCTGGGTGAACGCCTCGGCGTTGGCGTTGAAGTCGGCGACGTGGTCGGGCGCGAGCTCGCCGAGCTTCGACGCAATCGCCGCGGTGAGGTCTTCGACCGTGTGCGGGTCGTACCAGACGTGCTCGTTGAAGCCCTCGATGTGGTCGTGGCCGTCGCCCTCGTCGTGCGCGTGGTCGTCAGCGCTCTCGCTCGGGGCGGGGCTCGCGTCGCTGCCGTGGGCGTCGTCGTGCGACTCGGCACCCGGGTAGTCGTGGTTGTATTCGACGGCCGTGAGCACGGGCGCCGCAGTGCCGCTCGCCTGGATGAGGCCCTCCATGAAGGAGTCGTAGCCCGCGCCGTTCTCGATCACGAGGCCGGCGTTCTTGAGCGTGAGCTGGTCTTGCGCGCTCGCCTCGTACTCGTGCGGGTCCTGCGTCGGCGAGGTGATGATCGAGGTCACGTCGACGAAGTCGCCGCCGACCGCCTCGGCGATCGAGCCGTAGACGTCGGTGGATGCCACGACGGTCACCTTGCCGTCGGCGCTCGCGGCCGAACCGGCCGAGGGAGACGCGCCAGCGCAGCCGGCGAGGGCGAGCACGGAGGCCGCACCGAGGGCGAGGGGGGCGAGGAGGCGTCGGGTCATGCGAGCCACTGTAACGGTAGTGATAACCGTTCTCAAACTCACGGCGAGAGCCATAGCGCCTTCCCAGGATGCCTGTTGGCGCGGTCGCCGGGGCGGCCTGCGGCGGCTCGCGCACGCGGCATAAACGCGATCCGCTCACATAAACGCGATGTCCCCGCGTTTATGTGCGTGGATCGCGTTTATGCCGGCGTCGGCCCCGGAACGACGATCTCGAGAGCGGGCCTCAGCGCCGCAGGATGCGGTGCGCGAGCGCGTTTCCCACGAGCTGACCGGCCTGCACGATCACCACGATGATCGCCACCGTGATCCACGTCGCCTGGGCGTTGAACTGCTGGTAGCCGTAGATGATCGCGAAGTTGCCGAGCCCGCCGCCGCCGATGTACCCCGCCATCGCCGACATGTCGACGACCGCGATGAACATGAACGTGTAGCCGAGGATGAGCGGCGCGAGCGCTTCGGGGATGACCACCCCGAACAGCACGCCGATGCGCCGCGCGCCCACCGCGCGAGCCGCCTCGACGGTTCCCGGATCCACGGCGACGAGGTTTTGTTCGACCACGCGGGCGATCACGACCGTGGCCATGATCGTGATGGGCACGATCGCGGCATCCGTCCCCAGCGTCGTCCCCGTCACCGCACGGGTGACCGGGGCCACCGCGGTGAGGAAGATGATGAACGGGATCGGGCGGATGAGGTTGATCACGAGGTTCGCGACGAAGAAGACGACGCGGTTCTCGAACAGATTGCCGGGGCGGGTGGCGTAGAGCAGGGCGCCGATGGCGAGTCCCGCGATGCCCGAGATGAGCAGCGACACCGCGACCATGTAGACGGTCTCGCCGATCGACTGCAGCAGCACCGGCGTCAGGGTGTGCCATTTGTTCATGCGCGGGCCTCCTCGACGTTCGGCACCACGACGTCGGTGTGGGAGCGGAGCTCGGCCACGACGGCATCCAGGTCGTCGGTGTGCACCCGATACGTGAGGGTGCCGAGCTGCTTGCCGAGCACGTCGGTCACTCCGCCGTAGACGACCGAGTGCCGTGCGCCGTGGCGGTGGAACACCTCGGACACGTCTTCGCTCGTGAACTCGTTGACCTCGACGCTCACCAGCGCGCCGCCGCCCGCGGCGAGCGCCGCCAGCGCCTCACCCGACGGCACGCCCTGCGTCACCGCGGCGACGAACCGCTTGGTCAGCTCCGCCCGCGGGTGCGCGAACACGCGATATGTGTCGCCGCTGTCGACGACGCGTCCGCCGTCCATCACGATGACCTGATCGCAGAGCTCGTGCACGATCGAGATCTGGTGCGTGATGACCACGATCGTGATGCCCAGGCGCCGATTGATCTCGCGGAGCAGGTCGAGAACCTCGGCGGTGGTCTGCGGGTCGAGGGCGCTCGTCGCCTCGTCGGCGAGGAGGATCCGCGGGTTCGTCGCGATCGCGCGCGCGATGCCGACGCGCTGCTTCTGTCCGCCCGACAGGCGCCGCGGGTACTGCTTCGCCTTGTCGCCGATGCCGACGAAATCGAGTAGCTCCGCCACCCGCTTGTCGCGATCGGACTTTTTCCACCCCGCGACCTTGAGCGGGTACGCGACGTTGGCCGCGACCGTGCGCGAGGAGAACAGGTTGAACTGCTGGAAGATCATGCCGACGCGGCGGCGCAGGTCGCGTAGCGTCGCCTCGCTGGCATCCCCCACGTCCACTCCCAGCACCTCGACGGTGCCCGAGGTGGGCTTCTCGAGGCCGTTCAGCAGCCGCACGAGCGTCGACTTGCCCGCGCCGGAGTACCCGATCACCCCGACGATCGACCCCTCCTCCACGCTCACCGTGACGTCGTCGACGGCCGTGGTGGTGGAACGGCGGTCGGTGCGGAAGCCCTTCGTGACGCCCCGCAGCTCGATGACCGCGGTCATCCCTTCTGGGCCTTGAGGGCGTCCTCGAGGCTGGTGAGCTCGTCCTGCAACTGCGCACCGGTCCACTCGGTCTTGAACTGCAGGTTGCCCTGGTTGAGCTCGGTGACCGCGGCCTCCACCTCGGGCGAGTGGTACGCGGCGACGAGCTTCTCCCAGCGCGGGTCGTCCTTCTTGTCGTCGCGGACGACGAAGGCATTGATGTACGGCGCGAGCTGCGGGTTGTTCAGGTCTTCCTTGAAGATGATGAGCTCGTCGCCGAGCCCGCCCTTCTGCGCCTGCGTGTTGTTGACGATCGCGGCCTGGGCGCTGCCGTCCTTGAGCGCGGTGACCGTCTGGTTGGTGTCGACCGGCAGCAGCTCGACCTTGGAGGTCACGATGTCGGCGGGCGTCGAGAGGGCGGTGCCGCCGTCCTTGAGGGTGAGCAGGCCGGCGGTCTGCAGGTTGAGCAGGCCACGCGCGAGGTTGGTGGGGTTGTTGGGGATCGCGACCTTCGCGCCCTCGGGCAGGTCTTTCACGTCCTGGTACTCCTCGGAGTACAGCGCGAGCGGGTACACCGCGGTCGCACCGACCGGCACGAGCGAGCCGTTGTTCTCGACATTGAACTGCGACAGGTAGATGAGGTGCTGGAAGAGGTTCACGTCGAGCTCGCCGTCTTGCACGCCCTGGTTGAGCTGCACGCCGTCGTTGATCGTGCGCACCTCGAGGTCGATGCCTTCGCCTGCGAGCTTCTGCTTCAGCACCGTCCAGTGCGCCTCGTTGCCGTCGTCGGCACCGAGGACGATGCGGGACGAGTCGTCTTCGGATGCCGCCCCTCCCGCGCACCCGGTGAGGGCGAGGAGGAGGGCTGCGGTGGAGGCGCCGAGGATCGTGGCCAGGCGTGCGGTGGTGCGTGAAGTCATGACTCCACGTGAACATGCGCACCGCGCGAGGCTCAACCGGACCGTCACGCGCGGTAACCGGTCGTCGCGCGGCGTCATCGATTCGACGGACCGCGTGCTCGATGGCATCCGGAATCGACGTGGACGCTCGTCAGCCCCTCCCCCGAACGTCCGTGGCGGAGGGGCTGACGTCGTCGATCACGGGGTCGTGAGGACCGCCCCGTCGACCCAGGCTTGGGCGGTGCCGCTGTTCTTGTAGAAGTACAGCAGCGCCGACGTCGCCGTGGATCCGGTGGTGAAGGTGACCGAGGCCTGCTTCCAGTGGCTGGCGGTCACCGGCGTCGAGACCTCGTAGCCTCCGAAGTTCTTGGCGCCGATGTACACGGGCTCACCGGCCGCCGACTTGGCGAATCCGCTGAACGTGTACGTCGTGTTCGGGGTCAGCCCCGACACCACCTGGTACACGCCCTTGCCCGCGCCCGTGAAGGTCGCGGCGTTGCGTCCGTCGTAGACGTTCGTCGACACGACGGATGCCGCGCCCTCGACCGACCAGGAGCTCAGGTCACCGCTCTCGAACCCGGGGTTGAGAACACCGGCGTTGGTGAGCTCCAGCTCCGCGAGCTGCAGACGGTAGACCTGCGACGACCCCTCGGTGACCGGCTGACCCTGCTTCGTCGCCGTGAGGCGGACGTACCGGTACGACGCCTTCCCGGTCGAGAACACCTGCGGTCCCGCGACCTTCTGGCCCGCTTTGTACCCCGTCTTCGTGACGAGCGATGTCCAGGTCGAGCCGTCGTTCGAGCCCGCGAGCGTGAAGTCGACCGGGAAGCTCGAGCCGTCGGCATCCTGATCATCCCGCGGCCAGAGAGTCGCGGTGTCGAAGGACTTTGCGCTGCCGAGGTCGAGCTGCACCCACTGGGTGGCCTGGGCCGTCGACGTGGAATCCGAGGTGAACCCCTGCGAGATCCCGCCGGTGTCGGAGGCGTCGTAGGTGTGGCGACGACCGTCGACGAGCTTTGCTCCACCCCAGCCGCCGCCGGTGTAGCTGCTCGAGCTCGTCACGATGCTCGCCCGCGCCACGTTCGTCGACGAGGTGGGCGTGCTCAGCGGAACGGCACCCGCGGCCTGCGTCGACGGGCTCAGCACGAACAGCGAGACCGATTTGGCGGGCATGGTCACCTGCGACGACCACGTGGATGCCGGCGCGGAGACGTTCACGCTGGACGGGCGCAGCAGTTCGTTGGGGCCCGTCGTGCGGTTGCGGGTTCCGGCGGACCAGTCGGCGTAATAGTTGCCCGACGTGGCGTTGACGTCGTACCGGGTGACCGAGAAGTTCGACGATGCGAACGGGAGCGCACTCGCCGACAGCGAGACGGTGGAGGCGTCGCTGCCGTCGTTCCAGGCGAGGAACGCGGTCGTCTTGCTGCCGGTGTCGCCGGTGGCGATGGCGCCGACCGACCGGTCGGTGGGCGCTCCGGAGGTGGTGGACGTCAGCACGGTGGACGGCATGAGGTCGACCATCTCGAACACGTTGCCGATGGCCTTGCGGTGTCCTTCCACGGTCAGCAGACCGAGGTCGGTGGAGAAGTCCGCGGTGGGGTTCCACCCCTCGACCGGGCTGAAGAAGAACACCCCGTTGAGGGTGGGCTGCAGCAACGCTGAGGTCAGGCGACGGGCCGTGTAGGAGGCGAGCACGTTCGTGTCCGCGTCCCCGCCGGGGGTGGAACCGAACGCCGCCGTGGTGTGCCACTCGGTGATGTACTGCTTCTTCGCCGGGATCTTGCGCGACGACAGCATCCCCGCCACGGTCGCCGACTCCGAGAAGTCGTTGCCGCCGTAGTCGTGCCAGCTGATGAAGTCGAACGGCACGCTCGGGTTGGCTGCGATGTAATCCAGGAACGACCCCATGATCGACGCGTTGATGTCGTAGACCGCGGGACCACCGATCTGCGCGGTGGAGTCGGTGTCCTTCACCGCCTTCGCCGAGGCCGCGTACAGATCGTTGAACGCGGATGCGCCCGACTTCCAGAACGAGAAGTCGGGCTCGTTCCAGACCTCCCAGTTGAGTCCGGTGTGCCCCAGATCGGAGTAGTGCTTCACGGTGGTCGAGACCACCGTCGACCAGTCCGCGTAACTGGAGGGGGCCGTGAACTTGTCCTTCGCCAGCGCCCCCGGCATGTAGCTGAGCGTGAACCACGGGACCATCCCCTGGTCGAACAGCGGCAGCACCACCGAGTCGAGCTTCGTGAAGTCGAACGTCAGTGCGCCGGCGGAGTTGCGGGCGACGAGCCCGTAGAAGTCGTCGTCGAAGATGTGGTCGATGCGCACGGAGCGCACGCCCGTGGAGTTGACCTGGCCGAGCGTCTCGGGCAGCAGGTGGAGGTTCTTGGTGACGGCGTAGCCGCCCTGTGAACCGTTGAGCAGTCGGGCGTCATCGAGTTGCTGGCCCGCATCGGTGCCGTACGTGGCGCTGAACGTGACGGTGCTCGCCGCCACCGCGGGCGGCGCGGATGCACCCGCCAGCACGAGGGCCCCGATCACGACCCCCACGGTCGCATTCCTTCTGATGGACACGTTCGTCCTCTCCTCTTCATCGAGAACCCGGCGGCGTCATCGCCGTCGGGGGTGGCAGGCCGGCCGCCGTCACGGTCGGCCTGCCACGGCCTCCACGGCAGAGCATCGCGCGGGCGCGGTCCTGCCGTCTCCGTGTGTGGGCGGCAGGGGCGGGATGCGCCCCTGCCGCCGTCTGCTCAGCCCTCGAGCCAGCGCTGGTTGTCGCCGCCGTTGCACCACCACAGGTTCGCGGCCGTGCCATTGCCGGTGTTGTTGCCGTACACCTCGAGGCAGAGTCCGCTCGCCGCGTTGGAGATCGCGTTGTATCCACCGGTGGCCGAGGCGATGTTCCACTTCTGCACGGCGACGTCGGCGCAGGTCACCTGCACCATGACCGCTCCCGCGGAGGTACTCGCATCCTTCGGAGCGAGGCATTTGCCGCTGTTGACGTTGATGATCTTGTACGACGAGCCCGTTGCCTGCAGCGTCCATCTCTGGTTCGCGCCCCCGTTGCACGAACCCTGGTTGACCGGCGCTGCCTCACTTGTGCTCAGACCCCATACGTCGAGGCACTGCGAGCTATGGGCGACCTGGAGCGCCAACTCGGTCTTTCCGAGAGGTGCGCCGAGGACGGGCCAGCCGTTGGCGTAGGAGAGGGGGCGGATGTCCAGGCTTTCTCGACCGTTGTTGGTGGCGGCGTAGTAGTGGTAGCCGAAGAAGGCTGACGAACCGTTGGTGAAGACGTCGCCGCCGCCCGCGGCGACACGCGGATAGGTGCCCTTCAGGACGACGGTGCCTCCGCCGTCGACCATGCTCTTCCCGCTCATGTCCGTGTACGGGCCGGTCACCGAGGTCGATCGCGCCACCGTGGTGTAGTACGTGCTGCTCGTCCCTGAACAGCACAGCCCCTTGGATCCGTACAGGTAGAAGTAGTCGCCGTCGCGGTGGATGGATACGCCCTCGACGCCCGTCGCGATCTTCCAGAGGTTGTTGTCGCTCGTCGAGAGCTTGCCGGTGGTCTCGTCCACGACGTGCATGTAGACGGCACCGCCGGTCCACGAGCCCCACGATACGTACAGACGGTTGTCACCGCCCCGGACGACATCGGGGTCGATCGGGTAGTTGACGTCCGTCACGATGCCCTCATCGGTCCACGGCCCGGCCGGGTCGGTCGCGGTGAGCAGGCCCATCACGGCGGAGGAGGTGCCCCAGACGGAAGCCCCGTAATAGAGGTAGTACTTCCCGTTGAAGAAGTTGATGTCGGGCGCCCAGATGTTCGGCGGGGTCTTGCCGAGCTTCTGGGTGATCCAGGCGGGCGTGCTCGCCCACGTGTTGCCGACCTTGACCCAGTTCGTCGTCGCGGGCGTATCGCAGGTGCGATAGACCATGACCGCTCCGGCGGCATTGTTCGGGTCGTTCTCGAAGCCGGTCGAGAAGGCGTAGGTGCACGAGCCGACCGTGATCAAGGACGGGTCGTGCAACCGTGTCTCGCCGCTGAGGGCATTCGCGGGTGGTGCGGCGATGAGCCCCGCGAGCACGAGCGCGAACGCTCCGAGAGCGACGACCGTGCGCAAGAGACGCACCGCCTCCCGGCCTTTCGTGATGGACGACGACGATGTCATTTCGACTCCTTTATCGATGTGCATGTTGTGTCTTGCGGGGCTCTCCGCCCGGCATCCACCGGACGGAGAACGCGCTGTCGTGTCTCCGGTTCGTCCGCCTATCGGAGAAGAGCAGAGGCCGTCGCGGGATAGGTCGCGTGGAAGAGATGAGTGCCCGCCCCGACCCTGATGTCGAGGTCTAACAGGTCCACTTGCGCCCTCGTGCCCTGCGGGACGACGACTTCGAGCCGGATGCCGTCCGCCTCGCGGTTCCACCTCACAGCGGCGCCTCCGTACGGCGTCATGACCTCGGTCTCGGCCCAGTCCACGCCGTCCACCGGACGAGGGGCGACGAGGATCTCGCCGTAGCCCGGCTCCGCAGGAGCGAGCCCTCCGAGGACACGATGCATCCAGTCCGCGACAGCACCCAAGGCGTAGTGGTTGAAGGAGGTCATCTCCCCCGGGTTCACGGTCCCGTCCGGGAGCATCGAGTCCCACCGCTCCCAGATCGTCGTCGCCCCCATCCGAACGGGATAGAGCCACGACGGACACTCCCTCTGCAGGAGCAGGCGTCCGGCCGTCGGCACTTGGCCCGTCGAGCTGAGAGCATCGAGAATGAACGGCGTGCCGGCGAAACCGGTGGAGATCCGGTAGTCGCTCTTGGCGACGAGCTCGGCCAGACGGGCACCCGCCCACTGCCGTTCCTCCTCATTCAGCAGACCGAAGACGATGCTCAAGGCGTACGCGGTCGTGCAGTCGTTCCGCAGACGCTTGAGCGCTGCATCGACGTAGGCGACGCGGTACGCCGCGCGGACGCGCCCGGCGAGTGCGTCGAGCACGTCCCGATCATCGAAGCGCTCGAGGACCTCAGCGCTTCGCGCCGTGAGAACGACCGTGCGGTAGAAACTGGCCGTGGCGACGAGACCGGTGTCGGCCTTCGCCTTCTCCGGCGACTCCGGTGGGGCATCCGGATCGAGCCAGTCTCCGAACTGGAACCCCTCGTCCCAGAGGCCCGAGGGCGATAGCAGGGACTCGACCCGCCGCACGTGGGCGAGCATCGAGTCGAAGGACTCCTCGAGGACCCGGAGATCGCCGTTCGCCTGCCACACCGCCCACGGCACCCAGACGGCCGCGTCGCTCCAGATGGCTGTCGAGTCCATGGGCGTGAACTCCGGCGGCATCCCGGCGTGCTTGAGCACATCGGGGACGACGTAGGGCACGAGACCGCCCTGCGCCTGCTGCTCCGCTCGGAGGTCGCGCAGCCAATCACGCAGGAAGTCTCCGACGTCGAAGAGGAACGCTGCGGTCGGTGCGAAGACGGCGATGTCACCGGTCCACCCCAGACGCTCATCGCGCTGGGGGCAGTCGGAGGGAATGTCGAGGAAGTTGCCGCGGGTGCTCCATACGACATTGCGGTGCAGCGTGTTGAGCGCTTCGTTGGAGCTGCGGAACGTCCCGATCCGCGGCATCTCCGAACTCACCACCACCGCGGTGAGCGCGGACGGGTCGAAGGCCTCGACCCCTCCGGGCCAGCCGTCGATCTGCACGTAGCGGAAGCCGTGGAAAGTAAAGGTGGGTTCGAAAACATCGCGACCGCCCGACAGCACGAATCGATCGGTCGCCGTCGCAGACCGTAGCGGGCGGAGTGCGAGTTCGCCGTCTTCCAGCACCTCGGCGTGGCGGAGAACGATCTCCGAACCGCGTTCGCCCGTCACCTCGCATCGCACCCAACCGACCAGATTCTGGCCGAAATCCACGATGAGAGCGCCGGATGGAGACGTCCATGTGGCCTTGGGCGACACCTCTCCCTGACGGCGAACGGGCGGACCGACGTATGGCTCGAAGCGAGACAAGTCATCCTCGAGGAGGCGCACGGGAACCGACGCCCCCGGGGTCTCGCGGAGCCGGGCGTCGATCGTCTGACCACGGTAGAGGTCGTCGCTGATCGTGGCGCTTCCGCGAGCGGCCCACGTGGCGTCCGTCCCGAAGAGGCGCACGCTGCCGTCCTCGTAGCGCACCTCGAGCTCGGCGATGCCGGCGAGGTCGTCACCGTAGACCGCCGAAGCCCCCATCCATGTGAGGTTGCCGCGGTACCACCCGTTGCCGAGCTCGAGTTCGATCTCCACGTCGGAACGGTCGCGCACCAGCTCGATCACGTCGGCTTCGGCGACGCGGATGCGCCACTCGTAACTCGACCACCCCGGCGTGAGGACGTCTTCGGACACCGCGGCTCCGTCGATACGAGCCTCCACGATGCCGAGTGCGGAATACCGAAGCACCGCCGATACGACGGGACTTGCCGAGGCGATGTCCACGCGCGCATGCAGGACGGGCGCGGAGTCGAGCGCTGCACCGGGTGTGATCAGAGAAGCGACGGAGAACGGCGACCCGGTCATCCCTTCACCGCCCCACTGGTCATTCCGGCGACGATCTGGCGGTTGAAGAAGATGTACATGATGAGGGGAGGGATCGTGATGAGGAGGATGTCGGCGAAGAGGAGGTTGTACTGGTTCGCCGCCATGCCGCCGGCGTAGTTGTAGAGGGTGAGCTGGACGGTCGCGTTCTGATCGCCGGGGAGGAAGTAGAGCGGGTTGGCGAAGTCGTTGAAGACAGCGACCGACTGCACGACGATCGACGTCACGATCACCGGCTTCAGCAACGGCAGCACGACACGGAAGAACAGACGGATGGGACCCGCGCCGTCGATCACCGCGGCCTCGTCCAACTCCCGCGGGATCGTGGCCACGAAGGCGCGGAACAGCAGGATGCAGAAGGACAGACCGAACGTCGCCTCGATGAGGACGAGTCCGGGCAGCGTCTTGAACAATCCCAGGCGCTGCAGCACCCAGATGGTGGGGACGACCGCCGGCGGGACGATGAGTCCGGCGAGCACGAAGAAGGTGATGACGCCGTTCCATCTCGACTGACGACGCGACAGGATGTAGCCGACCATCGCGGACAGCACGACCATGATCGTCACGCTCGCCACCGTCAAGACGATGCTGTTGACGAAGGCGCGCACGAGGAGGCCGTTGCGGTCCGACAGGACGGTGACGATGTTGTCCCAGAGCACCCACTTGTCCGGGAGCGAGAAACCGAGGAGCGAAGCGCCCTGCGTTGTCTTCGATGCCGTGATGAGAATGAAGGCGAACGGCACAAGGAAGACCAGTACCGAGACGGCGATGGCCACGGCGCCGACGATCCATCGGCGCAGCTGTGTCCGCCTCATGACTCCACCCCCCGACGGCCGATGTAGGAGGCGAGAGGGATCATGATCGCCGCCACGATGACGAAGAGGACGACGTTGCCCGCGGTCGAGAGTCCGTAGAAGCCCGCTTGGTACTGCTTGTAGATGACGGATGCCACCACATCGGAGCTGAAGCCCGGGCCTCCCTTGGTCATCGCCCAGATGAGGTCGAACGAGCGCAGACCGCCGATGAGGGAGAGGATGATGACGGTTCCGGTGGCGGGCCACGACAGCGGGAAGATGATGCTCCGGAAAACGGTCCACGCACCCGCCCCATCGACGCGGGCCGCCTCGAAGTACTCCTGCGGAATCGCCACGATGCCCGCGATGTAGATGAGCGTCGCGATACCGAGACCTTTCCAGACGTCGACCAGGGCGACCGACAGCAGAGCGAGGTTCGGGTCGGTCAGCCACCCGGGACCCGCGATACCCAAGGCCGCGAGTGCTTGGTTGACCACGCCGTCGAACGGGTCGAGGAGGACCTTGAAGGTTAGCCCGACGCCGATGGTGGAGACCAGGACGGGGAAGAAGGTGACGGCCCGGAGATATCCGCGGCCGATGAGGTTGCTGGTCAGCAACAGGGCCAGGGCGAACCCGAGCACCACTTTCGCGCCGCTGGTGACGACCGCGTAGATCAGGGTGTGGACGAGCGACTGCGAGAGCTGGGGGTCCTGGAAGAACTGGACGAAGTTGTCGAGACCGATGAACGTGACATCGAACAGCGTCCACCGCGTGAGACTGAAGTACAGCGACGCGAACGTCGGCACAGCGAACAGCACGACGTAGAGCAGGGATGCCGGCAGGTGGAACCAGAGCGGGTAGGTCCGTCGGGCGAAGGGATCGGTGCCGGTTCTCCGCTTGCGGCGGCGGCCGCGGCGGCGGTCGAGGTCGGGAAGGACCTGAGCCATCGTGCTTGCCATGGGTTTCTCCTAGGTGGGTGGGGAGCCGGCTGCGAGAGTTCAGGGGGAGAGCCGGCTCCCCGGTCGATCACGAGTGGATTGTGCGCGTGAGGCGCGTCACCACCCCTCGATGCCCAGCTGCTGCGCCTGCTTCTTCACGTCCTCGTCGTACGCGGCGGCGCCGTCGGCGGCCGATCGGATGCCCGATCCGACCTCGACGGAGATGTTCTCGAGGTTCGGTCCCTTGATCGGCGAGAGGAATTCGAGCGCGGAGGCGGACTTGCCCCCGTCGACGTACGACGCGATGTCGGAGACGAGCGGAGCGGCATCCGTCGGAACCTTGCAGGTGTCGATGACGTACGGGCCCGCGGCGTTGCCATTGGCGTTCTGGATGTCACAGCCCGCGGAGGAGTTCGCGAACGCGATGAACTTCTTCGCGGCGTCGAGCTGCGCACCCTCGGTGGTCTTGGGGATGTACAGGGCGGACGGCTGCCAGACCGTCAGCGTGGTGTCTGCGGCGGCGTCCGCTGGGAACGGGAAGACTCCGAGATCCGCGATCTGGTCGGGCGCGTCCTGCGCGAGCTGGCCGAGCACGACCTGAGTCAGCATCGGGTACATGGCCGCCTTGCCGCTGCCCAGCGCAGCGATTCCGTCTGCCGCTGTCGCGGAGGCGAAGTCTTGATTGAACATCCCGGCGTCGAACGCGTCCTGCAGGTGCTGGAAGCTGGTGAGCGCCGGCTGGTCGGCGTACTTCGCCTTGTTGGCGGTGTACTCCTCAGCCCACTGCGGGTCCTGCGCGAGGATGTTGCCGAAGTCGCCGAGCACGAAGAGCTGCGAGGTCCACGAGTCACCGTAGGTCTGCTCGACCGGAGTGATGCCGGCGGCCTTGATCTTCGCGGCGGCGGCCGTGAACGAGGCCCAGTCCTTGGGCACCTCGATGCCCAGGTCGGCGAAGACCTTCTTGTTGTAGACCACGGCCCCCGCGTACGACGTGCCGAGCGGAGCGCCGTAGAACCCGGCATCCGTGGAGACGACGGCCTTGAAGCCATCCGAGACGTCGGCGGCCCATGACTCGCCGGAGAGATCCGTCAGGGTCTGGTCGGGGTTCAGCGCCTGGAAGAGGGAGCCGCTGTTGTACAACAGAACGCTGTCCATCTCCCCGGTCGACAGTTGCGTCTTGACGAGGTTGTCGCCTTCGGTTCCCGTGGGACGCGGGTCCACCGTGACCGTGATGCCCGGGTTCTCCTTCTGAAAGGCTTCGGCGAGGGCCGTCACGGTCTTGACCACGGCGGCCTCGTTGTAGACGGAGACGGTCACCTCGGCATTGGCCCCGTCGCCGCCGTTTCCGGCGGAGGAGCAGGCGGCGAGGGATACCGCGACCAGGGCGGATGCGGTGAGGGCGGCGCTCGTACGAAGCGCGCTGCTGCGGGACAACATGGCTTACCTCTCTGTAAGGGTCAGGACGGCGGGCTGTGTAGATTGATCTACACACGGGTCGGAGTTACCCGCCGCGCTCAAGTTAGACGCACTTCCGTGAAAATGTCAACCGGTCTACACTGGACACGCCCAGTCATCGACGACGGAGACGCTTTGACCCCTGCCGCCCTTCCCACCCCCTCGCCCGACGCGACACCACCCGGAGGGATCGCCCCGACCCGGGCCACCATCGAAGACGTCGCGCGAGCCGCGGGCGTGTCGCGCGCCGCCGTGTCGAAGGTCATCCGGGACGCCTACGGGGTGAGTGATTCGATGCGCGAGCGCGTCAGCGCCGCGATCGCCGATCTCGGCTATCGCCCTCGCGTCGCGGCGCGTGCCATGCGCGGATCGAGCCGGACGGTGGGCGTGCAGCTACCGCGCGTCGACAACTCGTTCTTCGCGAGGATTCTCGTCGGCGTCTTCGATCATCTGGAGGGGACGGGGTACCAGACGATCCTGGCCCCCATGACGCACGCGGCCAACGGGAAGGCAGCCCTCGAGAGCCTGGTCGACCGGCAGGTGGATGCCATCATCGCGGTCGCCCCCGCGGTGAGTCAGACATGGCTGGAACAACTCGGCCTGCGCGTCCCGCTGGTGCAGATCGGCCAGCATGACGATCCGGAGCACTACGACGTCGTCACGGGTGACGACGAAGAGGGCAGCCGTCTGGTCATGGCCCACCTGTTCGAACTGGGCCACCGCCGGATCGCTCATTTCACCGTCGATCAGAGAGCGCTCTCGGACCCACCGGCCGACCCCCACCTCGCCCGCACCCGAATCTACGACGAGCTCATGACCGAGCGCGGGCTGCCCACCGATACTCGCGCCATCCCCCTGACGGAAGAGGCGGCCTACGCGGAGACGATCTCGCTCCTGTCCCTCGCCGACCCGCCCACGGCCCTGTTCGCCGGACACGATGAACTCGCGCTCGGCGCCCTGCGTGCAAGTGCCGAGCGGGGCCTCGGACCCGAGGAGTTCTCCGTCGTCGGTTACGACGACGTCCCCATCGCGTCGCATCCGCTGATCGGACTCACCACCATCGACCAGTTCGGCGAGGAGATGGGCTTCCTCGCGGCCTCGCTGGTGCTCGAGAGGATCTCGGGCCGCACGGGATCCGTCCTCCGGCAGACGGATCCCGTGCTGCGCGCGCGGCGGTCCAGCGCTCGGATCTCGTCGGCGACGCAGGCGGCAGGCGCCGACTGATCCGTTCTCACCGTGGGCGATGACCTCGTCAGCCACCGGCGCAGCCTTCGCCGTCCCCGAGCCGGATAGCCTGGAACCGATGCCACGGGATGAGAACGCGCGAAGAAGACTCACCCGGATGCCACCCCAGGGGGCGGTCGTTGCCGTCCTGGCCCTCGCGGGGTTGTGCTCGTCGTTCATGT
Source organism: Microbacterium testaceum (assembly GCF_001476285.1). Lineage (GTDB taxonomy): Bacteria > Actinomycetota > Actinomycetes > Actinomycetales > Microbacteriaceae > Microbacterium > Microbacterium testaceum_B. Next base: position 15,082 of record NZ_LDRU01000058.1, read on the forward strand.
TCACCCTCGTGGTGCCCATCCAGTCGCAGCTCCCGACGCTGCTGAACGCCTCGCGCGACGACACCGCCTGGGTCGTGACCTCGACGCTGCTGGCGGCCGCCGTGTTCACGCCGATCGCCGGGCGCCTGGGCGACATGTACGGCAAGCGCCGCATGGTGCTCGTGCTCCTCGCGGTGATGATCGCCGGGTCGGTGATCGCTGCTGTCTCGGGCGGCATCGTCGGTCTGATCGTCGGCCGCGCTCTGCAGGGCGCGGTGGTGGGCGTCGTGCCGCTCGGCATCTCGATCATGCGTGACGTGCTGCACGAGAACCGCGTCGACAGCGCGATCGCGCTGATGAGCGCGACTCTCGGCGTCGGGGGTGCGCTCGGACTCCCTATCAGCGCACTGGTCGCCGAGAACACCGACTGGCACTGGCTGTTCTGGATCGCGGGCGGACTCGGCGCCGTCGTCTTCGCGCTCGTCCTGTGGGTCGTCCCGGTGAGCGTGCTCCGCACGGCCGGACGCTTCGACTACCTCGGGGCCGTGGGCCTCGCGATCGGCCTGATCGGCGTGCTGCTCGCCGTCTCGCGCGGTAACGCCTGGGGCTGGACCTCGCCTCTCACTCTGGGGCTGGCGGCCGGAGGCATCCTGATCCTCCTTGTCTGGGGCTGGTACGAACTGCGCGTCGAGAACCCGCTCCTCGACCTGCGCGTCGCCGCGCGCCGTCCGGTCCTGCTCACCAACCTCGCCTCGATCGCGATGGGCTTCGCCCTGTTCACCTCGAACGTGGCGTACCCGCAGATGCTCGAGCTGCCACTCGCGACCGGCGTAGGCCTCGGCCTGTCGCTGCTCGCCGCGAGCCTGGTCGTGATGCCCTCGGGGCTCGTGATGATGGTGCTCTCCCCCATCTCGGGAACCCTCGCCCGCACGATCGGACCGCGGGTGCTGCTCGTCGCCGGATCGATCTCGCTGATCCTCGCGTACGGCTTCAGCCTCTTCTTCTCGACCGAGGTGTGGCACTTCGTCGTCGCCAACATCCTCATCGGCTTCGGGATCGGTTTCGGCTACGCGGCCATGCCGATGCTGATCATGCGCGCCGTCCCGCCGAGCGAGACCGGGGCTTCGAACGGGCTGAACGCCCTCGCGCGCTCGCTCGGGACGAGCACGGCCGCGGCGATCGTCGGCGTCGTCCTCGCGACCCTGTCGACGGGGAACGGCGACACCCGCGTCCCCACGGCTCAGGCGTTCCAGGTGTCGTTCCTCCTCGGGATCGGCGCGGCGGCCGTCGCCCTCGTCCTGGCCTTGTTCATCCCGACGCGCGAGAACCCGGCCGGCGAGCGGGCATCCCTGCCCGAGTGAGCGTCAAGCCCCGCGCCGGCCTTCGCCGAGAGGGACGAACGGGTCTAGCGACTGAGCGTCTCGGCATCCACGTGGCCGACCCGACTCGGATGTCAGTCCAGCAGCAGCGCCGGCTCCTCCAGAACGGATGCCACGTCCGCGATGAACCGCGAGATCCCGTCACCGTCGACCACGCGGTGATCGAACGAACCCGAGACCGTGGTCACCCAGCGGGGGCGCACCTCGCCGTCGACGACCCACGGCTTCTGGCGGATCGCTCCGAGCGCGATGATCCCGGCCTCGCCGGGGTTGATGATCGGGGTGCCCGCATCCACTCCGAAGACGCCGATGTTCGTGATCGTGAACGTGCCGCCGGTCTGGTCGGCCGGGCTCGTCTTCCCCTCGCGCGCGGTGAGCGTGAGGCTCTCGAGCGCCTTCGCGAGCTCGCGCGTGTTCATCGCCTGCGCGTCCTTGATGTTCGGCACGAGGAGGCCGCGGGGGGTGGCGGCGGCGATGCCGAGGTTGACGTAGTGGCGCACTGAGATCTGCGCACCGTCCTCGGTGTCGACCCAGGCGGCGTTGATCATCGGCGTGCGGCGCAGGGCCCAGATGACGGCGCGCGCCATGATCAGCAGCGGCGAGATCTTCACGTCGGCGAAGTCGGGCGAGGCCTTCAGGCGCTTGACGAGCTCCATCGTGCGCGACGCGTCGACGTCGACCCACACCGAGACGTGGGGGGCCGAGTAGGCGCTCGAGGTCATGGCGTTCGCGGTGGCCTTGCGGACGCCTCGGACGGGGATCGACTCCTCGCGGGCGTCGGCGACCGGCGCCGGGGCGGCCGGGGCGGGAACGGGGATCGTCTCTTCGCGCACCTCGCCCCATGCGGGCGTCTCGATGTTGCGGAAGACGCTCGCCTGTTCCGCGTGCTTCACGACGTCGTCGCGGGTGACCTCGCCGGCCGGGCCGCTGGGGGTGACCGCCGACAGGTCGACGCCGAGATCGCGAGCGAGCTTGCGGATCGGGGGCTTCGCGACCACACCGACGGATGCCTTTACGGGACGCTCCGCGGGCTTGCGGCGACGCGAAGACACCGCACCGCCCGTGCCGTAGCCGACGAGCACCGCTCCGCCCGGGTCGGTGGGCTCGGGAACCGTGACGGGTTCCGCGGGCGCCGGGGCAGCGGCATCCGAAGATCCGATCGTGATGATCGGCGCACCGACCTCGACGGTGGACCCCTCGGATGCCAGGAGCTCGCCGACCGTGCCCGAGTAGGGCGAGGGCAGCTCGACGAGCGACTTCGCCGTCTCGATCTCGACGATCACGTCGTTGACCGCGACGCTGTCGCCGGGGGCGACGCGCCACTGCACGATCTCGGCCTCGGTGAGGCCCTCTCCGACGTCGGGGAGAACGAAGGTCTGCTCGGTCACGGGGTGTCCTTTGCTCGCGAGACTGCATCGGGCTGACGAGACAGCGGCAGAATGTCGCGGTTTCGTCAGCGAAATGAAGTCTCGCGGATCATGGGTCAGTAGGCCAGCGAGCGGTCGACGGCCTCGAGGATGCGGTCGGCGTCAGGCAGGTAGGTGCCCTCGAGCTTCGCGGGCGGGAACGGCACGTCGAAGCCCGACACGCGCAGCACGGGCGCCTCGAGCGCGAAGAACGCCTTCTCCATCACGGTCGCGGCGATCTCGGAGCCGAGGGAGGTGAAGCCCGGCGCCTCCTGCGCGTAGACCATGCGGCCGGTGCGGCGGATCGAGTCGAGCAGCGGGCCGTAGTCGACGGGAGACAGCGAACGCAGGTCGATGACCTCGCAGCTCGTCCCCTCGCTCTCGGCGAGCGCGGCCGCCTGCAGCAGGGTCGTGACCATCGCGCCGTGACCCACGAGCGTCACATCGGTACCGCGGCGGACGATGCGGCTGGCGTGCAGCGGCAGGGCGGGGGCGTCGAGGTCGACCTCGCCCTTCTGCCAGTACTTCGCCTTGGGCTCGAGGAAGATGACGGGGTCGGGCGAGGCGATGGCCTGCTGCATCATCCAGTACGCGTCGTTGGCGTTCGAGGGGCTGACCACGCGCAGACCCGCGGTGTGCGTGAAGTACGCCTCGGGGCTCTCCTGGTGGTGCTCGACCGCGCCGATGTGCCCGCCGTACGGGATGCGGATCACGACGGGCATGCGCACGCCCCCCTCGTGGCGGTTCGTGATCTTCGCGAGCTGCGAGGTGATCTGGTCGAACGCGGGGAAGACGAAGCCGTCGAACTGGATCTCGAGAACGGGCTTGAAGCCGCCCATCGCGAGACCGATCGCGGTACCGACGATGCCGGATTCGGCGAGGGGCGAGTCGATGACGCGGCGCGGACCGAAGTCTTTCTGCAGGCCCTCGGTCACGCGGAAGACGCCGCCGAGCGGGCCGATGTCCTCGCCCATGAGCAGGACGCGGTCGTCGGTCTCGAGCGCGCGGCGGAGCCCGGCGTTCAGCGCGCGGCTGATCGGCATGTTCTCGGTCATTGCGCGCCCCCTTCCATCGACGCCTCGTAGTCGTCGAGCCAGCGCTGCTCCTCCTGGATCAGCGCGTGCGCCTCGGAGTAGACGCTCTCGAACATGTGCGCGCGCGGGATCGTGCCGAGCTCGTTCGTGCGCACGCGCACGTCGTCGGCGAGAGCGGCACCCTCGGCATCCGCGTCGTCGAAGAACTGCTGCGAGGCGCCGCGGGCCTCGAGGAACGCGCGCATGCGGGCGATCGGATCGCGACGGCCCCACGACTGCTCCTCGTCCGAGGTGCGGTACTTGGTGGGGTCGTCGCTCGTGGTGTGCGCACCCATCCGGTAGGTCATCGCTTCGATCGCGCGGGGTCCGCCGCCGGCACGCGCCTCGTCGAGGGCGGTCTTCGACACGGCGTAGCTGGCGAGCACGTCGTTTCCGTCGACCTGGACACTCGGGATGCCGTATCCCTCACCGCGCTTGTACAGCGGCGAGCGCGATTGCGTGGCGACGGGGACCGAGATGGCCCACTGGTTGTTCTGGAGGAAGAAGACCTCGGGGGTCTGGAAGCTCGCGGCGAAGACCATCGCCTCGTGCACGTCGCCCTGGCTGGACGCGCCGTCGCCGTAGTAGACGATGACCGCTTCGTCGCGCTCAGGGTCTCCGGTGCCGCACTTGCCGTCGAACACGAGCCCCATCCCGAGACCCGTGGCGTGCAGCGTCTGCGCGCCGAGCACGAGCGTGTAGATGTGCGTGTTGCCGTTCTTCGGGTCGCTCGGATCCCACCCGCCGTGGGTGAGCCCTCGCATGAGCCGGATGATGTCGAGCGGGTCGACGCCGCGGATGCGGGTGACCACGTGCTCGCGGTACGAGGGGAAGATGTGGTCCTGCGCGCGAGCGGCCCGGGCGGATCCGACCTGGGCGGCCTCCTGCCCGAAGGACGGCGGCCACAGGGCGAGCTGCCCCTGGCGCTGCAGGTTGGTGGCCTGCACGTCGAACGCGCGGATCGAGACCATGTCACGGTAGAACGTCTCGAGCTCGGCGTCGGTGAGGGCGTCGATGAGCGGCAGGTAGCGCTCGGCGGCGGGCGTGGGGGCCAGCGTGCCGTCGGCTGCCAGAACGCGCACGAGAGCGGGGTCGTCGAGCGGGGTCATGCTCCCACGCTAATGCTCGCCCCATGCCGAGGACTGCATGAGGTGAACAACGGATGCCGGGATTCGGCATACGTGATCGACAATCGACACCGTGGTCCAACTGCAGGACCGACGCGGTGGAACGCGCCCGGGCGAGGGCTTCGAGGCCTCATGCGCCCCACGGGTCATGCAGATGGACCGCGCTCAGCGCGGCGCCGTCGCGGCCGCGACCTCGACGATGCGGTCGAGCGACTCCTCCTCGCCGATCGAGATCCGCACGCCGTCGCCGGCGAAGGGGCGCACCACGAGGCCCGCTTCTTCGAAGGCCGCGGCGACCTCGAGCGCCCGGCCTCCCGCGGGGAGCCAGACGAAGTTCCCCTGGGCATCGGGGACGGGCCACCCGGCATCGCGGAGGCGGGCGACGAGACGGTCGCGGCGCTCGGCGATGACGCGGACGCGCTCCAGCAGCTCGGACTCGGCGGCGAGGCTCGCGAGCGCCGCCTCTTCGGCCGCGGCCGTGACCGACAGCGGGATCGCGGTACTGCGCGCGGCATCCAGGACCCGCGTGTGGCCGATCGCGTAGCCGACGCGTAGGCCCGCGAGACCGTAAGCCTTGCTGAAGGTGCGGAGCACGACGATGTTCGGGCGGGCGATGATCGCGCGCACGCGGTCGCCCTCGACCGAGGAGGGGTCGGTCACGAATTCGGCATACGCCTCGTCGAGCACGATCAGCAGGTCGGCGGGCACGGCCTCGACGAACGCTGCGAAGTCGTCGTGCGTGACGGTGGGGCCCGTCGGGTTGTTCGGGCTGCACACGATGACCAGGCTCGTGCGCTCGGTGATCGCGGCGGCCATCGCGGGGAGGTCGTGGCGGAAGTCGTCGGTCAGGGGCACCTGCACGCTGGTGGCTCCGGCGACGGCGACGAGCGAGGGGTAGGCCTCGAAGGAACGCCAGGCGTAGACGACCTCGTCGCCCGGCCCCGAAGTCGCGAGAAGCAGCTGCGCGAGCAGAGACACGCTGCCGGCACCGATGTGCACGTCGTCGGACGAGACGCCGTGTCGCGCGGCGAGTCGTTCGCGGAGGCGGGCGGCCGTGGCATCCGGGTACCGATTGATCCCGGACGCGCCCTGGATGGCCTCGAGAACACCGGGGAGCGGGTCGAAGGGGTTCTCGTTGCTCGACAGCTTGAACGCGTCGGCGCTGGCCTGTCGGCCCTGGCGGTACGCCGGCAGGGCGGCGATCTCGGGGCGGATTCGGGGGAGGACCGGCTCTTCACTCACCCCGCGAGCCTAACCGCGGGCGGCCGTCGCGCGTCAGTCCCTCCGTGGCATCCGTCGCAAGCCCCTGCCGGACCGTGGCACCGGCGTGCCAGGGTGGGGGCATGCGCTTCGTCGTCCGCGTCGCCGTCAACGCCTTCGCCATCTGGATCGTCACGCTGCTGCCCGCCCTGCAGGTGCGGCTGATCCCCTTCGAGCCCGGGGAGTGGCTGCAGGTCGCCCTCACCCTGCTGCTCGTGGGGCTCATCTTCGCCCTGGTGAACACGATCGTCGGGACCGTGGTCAAGATCGTGGCGATCCCGCTGTACATCCTCACGCTCGGGCTCATCTCGCTCGTGATCAACGGATTCCTGCTGTGGCTGACCGCCGTCATCACCGCGAACTGGGACTGGGGCCTGCGCACCGGCGAGTTCTGGTTGACGGTCGTGGCGGCGCTGCTGATCGGCATCATCAACGCCGTGCTCGGTGGCATCCTGCGTCCGCGTCGAGACGAGCGTTCACGGCGCTGACGCGCCGGTTCGCGTCGCCCGGGTCCCCGAGCCCGTCGAAGGGATACGAACCCACGGCGTCCGGAGGAATCGGCGCGTGCGGTCGCGGCGCTTCAGCGCCATGATGGAGGGATGACCGCGAGTGCCGACGCGCCCTTCCGCGTCGTGTTCGTGTGCAGCGGCAACATCTGCCGCTCCCCCATGGCCGATGTGGTGTTCCGTCATCTCGCGGATTCCTCGGGGCTGGGCTCGCGCGTCGCCTCGTCGTCGGCCGGTACCGGGGACTGGCACGTCGGAGAACGCGCCGACCACCGCACCCTCGCGGCTCTGGAGCGTCTGGGGTACGACGGTGCGGCGCATCGCGCGCGACAGTTCCAGTACGCCGACTTCGAGCGCAACGACCTGGTCGTGGCGCTGGACCGCAGCCACGAACGCGTCCTGCGCGGCTGGGCCCGCGACGACGACGCCGCCGACAAGATCACCCTGCTGCAGTCGTTCGTTCCGGATGCCGAGACCCTCGACGTCCCCGACCCGTACTACGCCGGCCCCCCGATGTTCGACGAGGTGCTCGGTATGATCGAGAGTGCCTGCCGCGCTCTGTTCCGGCAGCTCGAGCCCGCCATCCGTTCCGCGGGCTGACCCCTTCGCGCGACCCCCGGGAGACCCGTGTCCGCTCTGCCTCCGCAGCCCCTCAGCCCGCTCGACGGGCGGTACTTCGGCACTGTCGCAGAAATCGGCGACTATCTGTCGGAGGCGGGCCTGAACCGCGCCCGCGTCGAGGTCGAGGTCGAGTGGCTCCTCGCCCTGACCGACCGCTCGCTGTTCGGCACCTCGCCGGTGTCCGACGCCGACCGTGCGCGCCTGCGTGCGCTGTACGAGGAGTTCGGCGCCGACGAGATCGCCTGGCTGAAGGAGAAGGAGGCGGTCACCCGCCACGACGTCAAGGCCGTCGAGTACCTCGTGCGCGACCGGCTCGACAGCCTCGGGCTCACCTCCCTCGCCGAGCTCACGCACTTCGCGTGCACGAGCGAGGACATCAACTCCACCGCCTACGCCCTGACCGTGCAGCGCGCCGTCGAGCGCGTGTGGCTGCCGAAGCTCCGCGCCGTCACCGCCGCCCTCGCCGAGCTCGCGGTGAAGCACCGCGACGCCGCGATGCTCTCGCGCACGCACGGCCAGCCCGCGACGCCCACGACAATGGGCAAGGAGATCGGCGTGTTCGCGTGGCGCCTCGAGCGCGTCATCCGTCAGCTGGATGCCGGGGAGTACCTCGCGAAGTTCTCGGGTGCCACCGGCACCTGGTCGGCGCACGTCGCGGCCGAGCCCGACGTCGACTGGCCGCAGCTCACGCGCGAGTTCATCGAGTCGCTCGGCCTCGGCTTCAACCCCGTCACGACGCAGATCGAGTCGCACGACTGGCAGGTCGAGCTCTACGACCGCGCGCGCCACGCGGGTGGCATCCTGCACAACCTCGCCACCGACATCTGGACGTACATCTCGCTCGGGTACTTCACGCAGATCCCCGTCGCGGGAGCCACCGGCTCGTCGACGATGCCGCACAAGATCAACCCGATCCGCTTCGAGAACGCCGAGGCGAATCTCGAGATCGCCGGTGGACTGTTCGGCACCCTGGCATCCACCCTCGTCACCAGCCGGATGCAGCGCGACCTGACCGACTCGACGACGCAGCGCAACATCGGTGTCGCCTTCGGGCACTCGCTGCTCGCGCTCGACAACCTGCAGCGCGGCCTCACCGAGATCTCGCTCGCCGAGGACGTGCTGCTGGCCGACCTCGACGTGAACTGGGAGGTGCTCGCCGAGGCCATCCAGACCGTTGTGCGCGCCGAGATCGCCGCCGGTCGCTCGACGATCACCGACCCGTACGCGCTGCTGAAGGACCTCACGCGCGGTCGCCGCGTCGGCGCCCCCGAGCTGGCCGAGTTCGTGCGCGGCCTCGACATCGGGGATGCCGCGAAGGAACGCCTGCTCGCGCTCACCCCGGCGGCGTACGCGGGCCTGGCGTCGCGGGTGGTCGACTCGCTGTAGGGCGGCGTCGCCCGGGGCCTGCTCGGCGGCGTGCCGTCAGGCGGAGTCTGCAGACGACACGCCGCGCCGCGGCACCGGGTCGCGGCGTGTCGTCCAGGAACTCCGCCTGACGGCACGCGCGCGCCCCGCGCACCGCGCGGCCCCGACAACCCGAACGGTTACGACGACCGCCCCGCCGCAGCGGTCGGCACGGCGTTCTCGGCCAGCGAGCGCGCCACCGCCTCGGCGACGCGGGCGTCCTCGGCATCCTGTCGCCGACGACGACGAGTGCGCACCCACCGCGGACCGAGAACGGCCGCGCCGATGGCCAGCAGCAGAACGACGAGCAGCGGCCACGGCACCGCCCAGCCCATGGCCGAGCCGACGACCGGGTCGAGCACCGTGGTCGACCCCGAGGCGTCGGTGACCGTGGGCGATGCCGTCACCGACGCCCAGATCATCCCCATCGCGGCGACGGCGGGAACGCGCACGGCGCGCTGCCACGACTCCCCGGGGAGCAGGATGGGAGCGGCGTCACCGGGGGTCGCATCGACCTCTCCCCAGCCGAAGGGGCCGGCGACGGCGTCGGTGTCGTCCGCCGTGAGCGAGACGTTGCCGGCGTTGTGCAGGCGGTAGTGCACGGTGGCGTCGCCGAACAGGAAGGGGACGGCACCGCCGTCCCAGTCGACGCCGACATCGTCGAGGGCGAGGGCCGGAGCGAGATCGCCGCCCACCCGGATGCCGGCCCGGATGCCGAGACGACGGTCGACGTTGACGTTCGCCGTCTGGTCGGCCACGGTGAGCGAGGTGACGACGCCGCCGGCGTAATCGCCGGGGGTGGCATCCGCGGGAATGTCGATCGTGAAGGGCACCTCGACGGTCTGCCCGGCGGGCACCGACACGTGGTGCTGCGGAACGACGATCCACTTGCCGACGCCCACCGGCTCCTCGGCGGCGAGACGCAGATCGACGGCGCCCGTCGAGGTCGTGTACCCGTCTGCCGCGTAGACGTCGAGCTCGACAGCCTCGGTGCCGCGGTTTGCGACGACGAGGCCGTCGTCGAGATGGGCTCCGGGGTTGAGCGCGTAGGAGAAGTTCGTCCGGTCGGCGCCGAGGTCGTTGGACGCGGTGCGCACGGTCCAGGTCACGTCGTCGGTCGCGGCGAACGCCGCGGGGGCGGCGACCAGGGGGACGGCGGCCACGACGGACGTCGCCAGGAACAGCGCGAGGGGACGGGAGAGGTTCTTCATGAGGGATCCTTCGGGAGGGGCCGGCGGGGAGGGGACTCCCCGCCGGCCCGGTTCGCTGGTCAGCCGGCCAGCGCGGTGAGGGTCAGGGTCGCGCGGTAGCTCCCCTTGTCTATCGAGTTGGGCATCTTCAGGTCGAGGTCTGCCCCCACGACGCCGGTGCCACGGTCGTGGCCCATGGCGGCGGAGCCGAGGACCCGCGACGTCGACAGGCCGTCGCCGCCGTCGTAGCCGGAGCCGACGGCCGCACCCGCGACAGCGCCGGCACCCGGCGTGACGACCTTCGGCGTCCACCCGAGGTACTTGCCCTCGAACGTCTTCGTGCCGTCGGTGAAGGTGCCGACCGACGCCGAGACCGACCAGGCGGCCTTGCTGCGACGGGTGTCGGTCACGGCGATCGGGTTGATCTGACCGGTGGCCTCGAAGTACTGGAGGTTCTTCTCCTCGGCGGTGCCGAGGTCGACGAGACCGTTGTGGCCGTTGATCGTCCAGCCGAACTCGCCCGGCGCGCCCGAGGGCACGTCGACCTGGATGTCCTGGCCGTCACCGTGGTTGGGGTGGATTGTCACCTCGTCCTGGATCGACCCGACGGCCTGGGCCGGCTGGGTGCCGTTCTGGGGACCGCACCACAGCACGCGGTTCAGCTCGACGGCGGCGTTCGGGGCCGAGCAGTCGCCGGAGCGGATGTTCTGCACGACGAGCTGGTCCTTCTGCACCTGGACCTTGACGTACGAGCGCACGTGCTCCTGGTTCTCGACCGAGTTGTACCAGTAGTTGTTCGGGTTCAGCGGGTCGGCGCCGTTCCCCGCACCGCTCGTGCCGCTGTTGTCGGGCGCGGTGATGTCGTAGTACTTGGATCCGGATGCCGAGTTGGCGGTGACGTACACGACGCCGCCGGGGCCCTCGAAGACCTCGTCCTGACCGGGCTTCTCGTCGGCGTTCGCCTTCGCCCCGTTCTTGATCTCATAGGAGCGCGAGTAGCTGTGGTCGTGGCCCTGGAGCACCAGGTCGACGCCGAGCTTCGAGAACGCGGTCGGGAAGTCGACACGACGGACCTTGTTGTCGGCGTCCTTCGCGTGGTCGGCCGGCGAGTAGATCGCGTGGTGGTAGACGAGGACCGTGTACTTCGCCTCGGCGCCGTGCTTGTTCACGACGTCCGTGACGTAGGCCACGTGGGCGTCGTCTCCGCCGCCGCCCTGGGAGGTGGCGTAGCTGTTGCTGTTGAGGTCGATGAACAGCGTGTCCTTATAGATGAACCAGTAGTCACCGCCCGACTCGGTGCCGGTGCTCGCGGCGCCCTTGCGGTAGTACGCCCCCGAGCGGTCGGTGTTCGGGGTGTACAGGTGCTGCTCGTAGGCCTTGCCGCCCACGTCGTGGTTGCCGATCGTGGCGACCCACGGGTATTGGCGCAGCTCGTCGGGGGCGAGGAACGCGTTCCACTGGGTCTCGTTGTTGGCCGAGTCGACCTGGTCGCCACCCGAGACGAGCAGCTCGGCGTTCGGGTCGGCGCTCACGGCGACCTTCGTGGTGTCCTGCCACCCCGCCTGGTCCTTCGCGACGTCGCCGGACGACCCGATCTGCGGGTCACCGAAGAAGAGGAAGTCGTAGTCGCCCTCGAACGACTGCGTCTTGAACGCGTACGTCGACGACCAATTGCCGTCGGAGCCCACGCGGTACGAGTACCCGGTGTTCTCCGCGAGGCCCGCGATCGTCGCGTGGCGGTTGTACCCGCCGCTCGTGGCGACATTGGCGGTCCCGGATGCCGAGAACGTCGTGGCCGTGGCGGGGAACTCGCCGTTCACGAGCGTCGAGGTCGGCGCGACCTGCACCGTCTGCGCGGTGTCGGCCGAGGAGTACCAGGTGACGATGCGCTGTGCTTCGTCGGCCCCGACGCCGAGGATGACGCCGGAGAGGGTCGCCGGGGAGTCGGCCTGCGCGGCTGACGCCACCGCTGTGCCCGAGAGCACGAGCGAGACGCCGACGACGGCCGTTGCGATCCACGTGGCGCGGCGACGCGTGCGCGTCCCGTGCGACGTCGATGCGGAAAGGAGCATGGCTGTCCGTTTCTCTAGGTGAGGGGCCCGCGATCGGCGGGCTCCCCCACGCTCCGCCCGTCCGGTGACCATCGGATGAATGGTTGACTCAGTGCACCTATCGAGTCCGTCAACGCTCGTCACTCGATGCCCAGCACGCGCTGGACGAACCAGACGAGCCCCGCCACCGTGACGACGACGGCGAGCAGACCGCTCGCCCACATCCCGATGCGGGGGTAGTGGCGCCGCAGCAGCACGAGAAGCGGGAAGGCCACGACGATCAGGCCGATCTGCACCGCCTCGATGCCGACGTTGAACACGAGGAGCGACCAGAGCAGCGTCCACGACCACGGCTCGTCGATGCCCAGCGCCGAGGCGAAGCCGAGCCCGTGCACGAGACCGAAGAGGAAGACGACGCCCACCCGCAGCCATCCGGCCCGGTCGAGGCGAAGGAAGCCGTGGGCGTGCGAAAGGTCTTGATCGACCTTGCCGCCGCGCCACAGCCGCCACAGATACCACGCGCCGACGACGGCGATGGAGAGGGCGATCGTGGGTTCGACCAGCTCGGGCGGAGCGGCGACGACACCGGTCGCCGCCAGGATGAACGTCACCGAGTGGGCGAGCGTGAAGGTCGTCGCCGCGATCACGACCTCGCGCAGGCGTCGGGAGCCGACGATCAGCGCGAGGAGGAAGAGGATGTGGTCGATCCCTGTGAGCAGGTGCTCGGCGCCGAGCCGGAAGAACTCCCAGAAGCGTTCGAGGGGCGTCTGGGCAGTCGTGAACGACGGGTGCTCGGCATCCAGGACCGTACTCCCCTCGTGCAGGTCGAGGGAGTACGTGAGGATCGTCTTCGTGTCTGTGACGTAGCCCTCGGCGTCGGGGAAGAGCGACGAGAAGACCTCGTGCCCGTTCTCGGACGGCGGGCACGCGTAATCCAGCCCGAGCACGGCGTAGGGCACGCCGTCCTGTTGGGTCATGGTGATGTCGTCCGCGAGGGTGGGGGCGCACTCCTGTCCTGCGGCGTCGATGCGGAAGCGCTCGGTCACGTACGACGACACCGCGGGGCGGTGCGCCTGGAGGACGGCGACCTGCTGCTCGGCGTCTCCGGCGTCGAACGCGTCCATCCCCGCGCGATAGAGCGGGTCGTCTTTCGCCGCGTCGGCCGCGGAGACGACGAACAGGTCGTACTCGACCTGCAGCTGCGTATGGACGACACCCGGACCACCGCTGGACAGGTCGGCGTAGACCACCGACAGGATGCCGTGCGCCGAGGCGGGTGCCGCGACGGCGAGGAGCGCGGTGACGCCCGCCACGAAGAGAAGAGCGCGGGTCACGCGCCGAATCGCTGAAGACATGAAGACCTTTCCGCGATGAGGGTGCTCCGCCGTGCTGAACGGCGGGACGCGGTGAGGAGAACGGAAACGTAACGTGCGCCCGCCGTTCTCCCGCGGTCCACCCGGGCCGCGCACGGCGCGCGCAGAGTGGGACGGTGAGGCGGATGACGACCACGGTGGCGACGCTCGCCGCCCTGATCCTGCTGGCGGGGTGCTCCACGACCCCCGGGTGGAGCGAGATACGACCGGTACCTTCACCTGTCGGTTCGCCTGCGGCGGGGTTCTTCCCCGCGACCCCTCCCGCTCCGGAATCCACCCTCTCCCCCTCCCCGGGGTCGTGGAACGGGGTCCGCGCCCCCGAGGGCCTGCGGGTCGTGCTGCTGACCGTGGGTGACGACGCCCCGACGGCCGTGCTCGTTCGAGCGGTCCAGGGATGGGCGACCGAGACACGGGCCGACCTCGAGATCGTGCACGCGGACGACGACATGATCGACGGGATCGTCGCCGCGATGCAGATGAACCCCGACCTCATCATCAGCGCGGGCGACGCACTGGTCGATCCGCTGGCCACGGTGACCGCGAGCCACCTCGACCGGCAGTTCCTCATCGTCGGCGCCGAACTCGCCGAGCCGACCGAGAACGTGACCGCGGTCGACTGGACGGGGGCGGCGTACCGCGGCGAGGGGCTCGGGACGGCATCCGCGTACGACCCGGCGTCGTTCACCCCGGAACGCGCGGCCGCCGCCGTTCGTGCGGGCGTCGCCTCGGTGCTCACAGGCCAACGCGGCATCGTGCTCTGGATGGAGTGACGCGGCGTCGCTCGCGACCTCACGGGCCGTGGGCCGTCGGGCCGTCGGGCCGTGGGGCCGTGGGCCGTCGGGCCGTGGGCGGTGGGAGGTGGGGCCGTCGGCCGTGGGCCGTCAGGCCGTCGGGCCGAGCCGGCAGGCGGAGTTCGGCCCCGACACGCCCACCCACGACCGCCGGACACGGCGTGTCGGCCAAGAACTCCGCGCGACGGTACGGCTGCCACGTCCTTGCACGGCGGCCGGCGGCCGGCGACCCCGGCGGCGGGCGGAAGAATGGATGCCATGCGCGCGATGATCATGGACGCCCTGGCCGCACCCCTCGAGGTGCGCGACGTCGAGGCCCCGACCGCTCCGGACGGCGGGATCGTGGTCGAGGTGCACGCGACCGGGCTCTGCAAGAGCGACTGGCACGCGTGGGTCGGGCACGACGACGTCTCGCTCCCCCACGTTCCCGGCCACGAGCTGGCGGGCGTCATCGTCGAGGTCGGCGCGGGCGTTCAGCGGTGGAGCGTCGGCGACCGCGTCACGGTGCCGTTCGTGATGGGCTGCGGGGCGTGCGAGTGGTGCCTCGCGGGCGACGCGCAGGTGTGCCCGGACCAGCAGCAGCCCGGGTTCACGCAGTGGGGCTCGTTCGCCGAGCGCGTCGTGCTGCGCGCGGCCGACACGAACGTCGTGCGGATCCCCGACGGCGTCTCTTACGAGGCGGCCGCGGCGCTCGGATGCCGCTTCGCCACGGCGTACCGCGCCCTCACTGGCCGCGCGCGCGTGCAGGCGGGCGAGTGGGTCACCGTCGTCGGGGCCGGCGGGGTGGGCCTCAGCGCGGTGATGATCGGGGTCGCCCTCGGCGCGCGCGTGATCGTCGTCGACCGCACGCCCGCGGCTCTCGAGGCGGCTGCTCGCCTCGGCGCCGAGCACACCCTGCTCGCCGACGGGTCCGACATCGCGGCCGTGGTGCACGAGATCACCGGCGGCGGGAGCCACGTCGCCGTCGACGCGGTCGGCAGCGCCCAGACCTCGCGCGACGCCGTGCTGAGCTTGCGCCGCCGCGGGCGGCACGTGCAGATCGGTCTGCTCCCCACCGCCGACGGGATGACGTCGATGCCCATGGCGCGCGTGATCGCGTGGGAGCTCGACCTCCTGGGCAGCCACGGCATGGCCGCGGTCGACTACCCCGAGATGCTGTCGCTGATCGAGAGCGGCGCACTGCGGCCGCACGACCTGATCCAGCGCGTCATCGGTCTGAGCGAGGCGGCGACCCTTCTGCCCGGCATGGACACCGCGTCGCCGGCGGGCATGACGATGATCGATCCGCGGCGCGACTGATTCAGGCAGCGCCCGGCGGAGATCCGGCGGCGGGAGAGTGCGCAGGCCCCAGCGGGCGTCTAGCTCCGCGGCTTCTCGGGACCGCCGTCGGCCGGCGGAGCCTCGGGGGCGTCCGCGGCGTCGGGGGCGGCGGCATCCGGAGTCTCTTTCGGAAGCAGCAGCGGCCGGTCGACGGTCGCGGTCACCTTGGCGGGGTCGACGGCGAGCAGCATGAGCGCGACGCTCACGAGCACCACGATGAAGGTGACGCCGGCAGCGACGAGTCCGACGACGAGGGCGCGCTGGATCTGATCGGCGGGACGCGTCTGGAAGAAGCCCATCGACATGAGAGTGACGAAACCGGCGAACACGGCGGCACCGAAGGCGAGGCCCAGCAGCTGGACGGGCTTCATCAGATCGCGACGGGTCGGCTTTTCGGCGGGCTTGTCGGTCACGACACGGCCTCCTCGGTGGGTGCAGCCGGAATCGGCTCGGGGCGGCGCGGCGAGAATCCAGCGATCGCCAGGAAGACGGCGACGACCGCCGCGTAACCGCCGAAGAGTCCGACGGCGATGACGATGCCGGTCAGCGTGAACGAACCCGCTCCCTCGATCGCGTAGCCGAGGGCGAACTGCGGGTTGGTGACCAGGAGGCCGACACCGAGGACGAGAGTCAGGATGCCGATGAGCAGACCGTCGCGCGGGGCGGCGGCGGTGCGACCGGCCCGACGATCCAGGACCGCGGCGATCACCTCGACGAGGCCGCTCACGAACGCCCACGCGATCACGATGGCGAAGAAGGTGCCGGTCTCGCGCCACGACGGGACGCTCGCCGCCATGCCCGCGACCGCCGAGACGACCGCGAGGACGATGACCGTCGCGCGGGCGCCACGGGGGAAGACGAGCCAGGCCGACAGCGCGAACACGAGCGCCGTGGCGAGAGTGAATCCGCTGAAGACGGCGAGACCCACGGACGCGGAGTGGTCGGACGAGAAGGTGACCATGGCAGCGGCGACGGCGGCGAAGAAGGCGCGCGCGAGCTGCAGATGGCGCACGTCGAAGGTGCGCGCGGAAGAGGAAGTGGCCACGGAAGATCCCGGAAGAACGGTGTCGATGGCATCCAGTCTATTCCTCGGGGAGCCCGCGACCTCCGGGGAGCCTGGATGCCGACGGGCTCATCGGCAATCCCCAGGTGACGCCGCGCGCGAGCGGAACGGGCGTCTTCTTGCTGCAGACGCCGAGCAAAATCAAGTCTTCCGAGACGAAAAGGGGAGGCGAGTTATCCTTTCTGTCGCCGTGAGCGGTCGGTGGGTGACCGCGGGACGACTGGGGGGTTCTCTGTGGCTGATGTCGATCTCGAGGTGTATGGGGCACCTGATCTGACGTACGACTTCGGGCGGGCGGACGCTGTCGCGTCGGCGGCGAATGCGGCCGCGAACCACATCGAAGATCAGACCGGGTCGCGGATCTCGTACGCGGCGACAGCACGGACCGACTTCTCGGGCTACTTCTCCGAGCTGTTCAACGCGAACGCCGATATCGCGGCGAGCGACGCCCGCGAGCTGGTCTACCGGCTGCGCGACGTGGCGTCGTTCATGGGGCGGCTGAGCGATGCGGCGCGCGAGGAGAACGCTCGCCGCAAGCGGGCGCGGGAGTGGCGCGACCGCGTCGAGGCGCGTCGAGCGAACTGGCTGGAAGCGACGTGGGACGACATCTTCGGTGAGGAGGCGCCGCCGTCCGACGGCCCCATCGACCCGCCCGTCTTCCAGGCCACGACGCTGACCTCGTCGCCGCGCCAGACGCCGGCACCGGGCAGCGGAGGCGGGGGCGGCGGCACCTCTTCGGCGCGTCCCGAGAACCTCCGGTCGTTCGCCAACGGCACCGCGGAGTTGGACGCGGGCCTGTCGGCGCACCCGGGGCGCCTGTCGGAGTGGACCGGCGACTTCATGGCGACGTGCGATTTCGGTGGCATCGATGTCAGCCCGGTCGTTGCGGGGTTCCGCGCGTGGTTGGACGCGAATGCGAATGACACGGCGTGGGCGAACACGATCGCGCAGGCGTTCGAGGACGCGGGGACGAACGGGGGGATTGGGACGGTGTCGGATGCCGCGTTGGCGGCGTCGCTGGCGGCGGCGGGGGTGTCCGCGACCCGGCAGGACCTGACCATCGACCCCCCGACGGCATGGGGTGGGGCCCCGACGACGGGGTTCGTGAACGACCCCGTCAACTCCGCCACGGGCAACTTCCTCGAGCCGGAGAACGATCTCCCGTTCCCCGCGGCGACGGCACTGCTGTCGCTGACCCGCATGTACAACTCCCTCAACGACGGGGCCGGGGTGTTCGGCGTCGGGTGGTCGTCGATCCTCGACACCACCCTGCTGCTCGGTGAGGACGACGCCCGGTTCGTGATGGCGGACGGGCGGCAGATCGTCTTCGGCGTCGACGGGCGCGACTGGGCGCGAGGCACCGGGGAGAACTACTGGCTCAACCGCGCCAGCGCGGAAGACCTCGCCGCGCGCGGGTTGGCCCTGTCCGAGGGCCTGCTGGTCACGGACAACGCCGGGGCCTGGTGGGCGTTCACCACCGGCGGCGACTGGGTCGGCGCCGGCACCGGGGCAGGCAACGTCGTCACCGTCCACCGGGATGCCGCCGGCGCGATCGTCGCCCTGGAGCACTCCCGCAACCGCCGCATCGACGTCGACTACGTCGACGGGCTCGTGGCATCCGTCACCTCCTCCGACGGGCGCCGCGTCGAATACCTCTACGACGACGACCACCGCCTGACCGCGGTCACCGGCCCCGCCGGGACGCGCACGTACCGGTGGAACGACAACGACCTCATCGACCAGGTGGTCTCGGCTGCCGGTGTGATCGAGTGCACGAACGTGTACGACGCGCAGCGGCGCGTGCGGGAGCAGACCACGGAGTTCGGGCGTCACACCCGCTTCACCTACCTCTCCGGCCGCGTCACCGAAGTCGCCGACGCCGATGGGTCGAACGCGAACACGTGGATCGCCGACCGCAAGGGCCGCCTGGTCGGCATCATCGACACCGACGGCAACCGCCAGTCGATGGCGTATGACCCGGCCGGCAACCTCGTCTCGGTCACCGACCGCGAAGGACGCATCACCGTCCACGCCTACGACACCCGCGGACGCAAGACCCGCACCGTCACCCCCGACGGCGCCGACATCACCTACGGCTACGACGACCACGACCGCGTCACCACCGTCGTCACCGCCGACGGCGGCATCGTCACCTACGACTACCCCACCGACCACGAACGCAACCCCTCCCGCATCACCGACCCCGCCGGCAGCATCACCGAACTCGACTGGGAGAACGGACTCCTCCGCCGCGCCCGCGACCCCGAAGGCGTGATCCTCCGCTTCGACTACGACGCCCACGGGGAACTGGTCGCCACGCGCAACGCCGACGGTGCCACCGCGCGGCTGGTGCGTGACGGCGCGGGGCGCGTCACCCAGGCGATCACCCCGCTGGGCGCGATCACCCGGTACACCTACAGCTCCGAGGGTTCCCTGCTCAGCCGGGAGGATCCGGACGGGGCGATCTGGCGCTACGAACACGGCCCCGGCGGACAGATCACCGCGATCGTCGACCCGCTGGGTGGGCGCACGGAGCTGGAGTACGGCCCCCACGGCCGCCTGACCCGCACCATTGATCCCCTCGGCCGCGCGATTGACCGGTCCTTCGACGAGTTCGGCAACGTCACCGGCGTCACCCTCCCGGATGGTGCCGCCTGGGGCTTCACCCACGACGCTCTCTCCCGCCTGCGGGAGATCACCGACCCCGCCGGTGGGGTGTGGACCCGCGAGTACGACGCGGTCGGCGAACTCACCCGCACCACCGACCCGACCGGCGTGCACACCGACGTCACGCGCGCTGACGAAACCGTGACCGTCCACACCGCCTTCGCCGAGGCGTCGGTCCGGTACGACCAGTACGGACGCCCCGAACGAGTCGAGGATGCCGCGGGCGACGCGTCGCTCATCACCTACGACGCGTGCGGGCGCCCCGTCGAGCTCCTCGACGCCGACGGCGGCCTCACCCGCATCGAGCGCGACCTGGCCGGGCGTGTCACCGCGATCACGACGCCCGCCGGGCGAACGACCCGCTACGAGTACGACCACTGCGGCCGCCCCATCGCGGCCATCGACGCGAACGACGCCCGCACCACCCTCGAATACGACGCCGACTCCCGCATCGTTGCCCGCATCCTCCCCACCGGAGAACGCACCGAGACGACCTACGACGAAGCCGGACGCGTGGTTCGTCTCGACACCCCCGGCATGGGCGTCACGCGGCTCGGCTATGACAGAGCGGGGCGCCTGACCTTCGCGCAGGACGCGCGCTACGGCATCCGTCGCTTCTCGTACGACGCCGCCGGCCAGCTCGTCGCCGCGACCAACGGCATCGGCGGCGTCACCCGCTACGACTACGACGAGAGAGGACGGCTGACGTCGATCACCGACCCCCTCGGCGCGGTGACGAGGCGGACGTACACGCAGCTCGACAAGATCGCCTCGCAGACCGACCCGCTCGGGCGAACCACCACGGCCCGTTACGACGCGGCCGGTCGTCAGATCGCGCAGATCACCCCCGACGGGACGACCTTCGAGCTGCACTACGACGAAGCGGGGATGGCATCCGGTCTCTCCGTGGACGGCCGACGGCTCACCGACATCGACCGCGACTCGCGGTCGCGCACCATGACGATCGCCGACCACACCGGCGATGAGACCGTGACACACACCCTGCGGTTCACGCGCCTCGACCGGCTCGCGGAGCAGACGAGCGGCGACCGCTCACTGCGTTGGGAGTACGACGCCGACGGCGCTCGCACGCGCCTCATCACTCCCGACGGTGTGACGGTCGATTACACGCGGGATGCCGCCGGGCATCTCACCCGCATCGATCACTCCCGCCTCGGCGCGGTGCACTACACGCGCGACGCGTTCGGCCGGATCCTCGAGTCGCGCGCGGGCGACAGCCTCCAGGCGTGGGAGTACGACAACGGCTTCCCCGTGACCCACACGCGGACGGATGCCACGGGCGCCACCGTCACGCGCATCGAGCGCGACCACTCGGGCCGGATCCTCGCGATCACGGATGCCACGGGCACCACGCGTTACCTGCACGACGACGCGGCACAGCTGGTCTCGGCGGTGAACGCGGACGGCGAGACCCTCTGGCGGTACGACGGCGCCGGCCGCCTCGTGAGCGAGACGACCCGCCGCGGCGAGCGCGTGTCGGCGTACGACGAGGCCGGACAGCTCGTGTCGGTGACCGACGCGGACGGCGAGAAGACCTTCTCCTACGACCCCCGCGGGCGTCGTGTGCGCGAGGTCGCTCCCGGCCACGAGACGGCGTACGCGTGGGAGGAACGCGGCTGGCTGCGGAGCGTGACCGAACGCCTCACCGACGGCGAGGAGCGTCAGACCTCGCTCCACGTCGACGCGCTCGGCGATCTCGTCGAGGTCGACGGCGTCCGTCTGCTCTGGGACACCGCCGACGGTGTGCCCCGAGCGCTGCGGGTCGGATCCACCGACGTCTTCCGTGCGCCCGGCGCCCTCGCGGGGATCGACGGCGAGTGGGTCGTCGGCGGGTGGCGCGACGCGCGCTCCGCGGCGGCGGACGAGCCGTGGGCCGCTCTGCGCGCCGTCCAGTCGCTGGGCGGCGGCGCGGTCTCGATCACCCCGAGCGGAGACCTGGCGATCGCCGGGCTCGAGTGGATGGGGGCGCGCGCCTACGATCCGTCGACGCGCGGCTTCCTCACCACCGACCCGCTCGAGGCGCCCATCGGCGCGGTGTGGGGCACCAACCCCTACTCGTTCGCCGGCAACGACCCCTTGCACGCCACCGACCCGCTGGGCCTGCGGCCGGTGACGGATGCCGAGCTCACGGCGTACGCCGAGGCGCACCAGGGGGCGCTGGCCGATGCGGGCGCTGCTCTCGGCGACTGGTGGGACCAGTACGGCGACTGGGTGATCGGCGGCGTGATGCTCGCCGGCGGGATCGCGCTCATGGCGACCGGGTTCGGCGGCCCGATCGGAGCGGTACTGGCGGGTGCGGCCGTGTCGGGCGGCATCTCCGCCATCTCGCAGAAGACCACCACAGGCGAGGTCGACTGGGGCAAGGTTGGTCTGGACGCTGCAGTCGGCGGCATCGCCGGCGGGGCGGGATCCGTCGCCGCAACGGCGCTCGCCCGCGGTGCGCAAGTCGCGCGAGGAGCGGTCCTGACGGGGAACGCCTCCCGGGGCGCACAATTTGCCTACAATGCGCTGGGCAAAGGCATCCCGGGCAACGGTGGATTAGCTGCAAGCGTAGGTGAAGCGTTGGGGAACAACGGCATCCGCGCCGCCGTCAGCGGGTCGGTCAGCGGGGCTGCCGGGAACATAGCCGACTACTCGTTGAACGGGGAGAACCAGACGATCGAAGGCTACATACAGGCGACGGGAACGGGCCTTTTGATCGGCGGCGGCGGATCCGTCCTCACGCAGGGGCTCGGGAGAATCACGTCTAACCTCGTCGGCTCGGAACTCACGCCGAACCTGGTCGCGAGGGTGTCGGACAGCGCACACGCCGGCGCGCCGGTCAACTTCGGGCAGGTCATCACACAACATGGCATCAACCACGTCGGCGGAGGGCTTCTCAACCTGGCCAATACAGCGGTACAACCGGGAGGGGTCGGCGACAAGAGCCTGTCCGATAGCTTCTGGCAAGGATTCATCAACGGCGGAACTGGCCCGACGACGAGCCTGCGATCATGAGCGAGCTACACCCCAGAAAGCGGCCTTCCTTGAAGCTGGTCGCCTTGTTGACGGTCTTTGCCCTGATGATCCTCGCGGCGGTGGGCGTCATCCTCATCCCGCAATGGGACAACATCGGGATCGAAGGGCGCGAGTGCACGGTGACCGGTGCACAGGCGGCGTCTTCGGGAGGCGGACGCAGCCCGACCCTCCCGATCGTCCGCATCGAGACGAGCGACTGCGGGGCCCTGGCGTGGCAGGAGGGGGTCACTTTCGACAACAACGCCGAGGTCGCCGAGACGTTCAGCCCGGGGGTCTACGTGATCCGGATGGGATGGTTCTCCCGCGTCGTGATGCCGCTCCTGCCGGACGGCCTGCCGACGGTGAAAAGCTACGAAAAAGAAGGCTGAACCATGAACATCTCCATCACCCTGGTGAGCGTCGGCGTCGCCATCGCGGCGATGGTCATCGTCACCGTAGCGGTCTCGGCCGGAGTGCGTCGCTCGCCCTCGACGGCCACCTATCGGGCGACCAAAGCCGACGTCCTCTTCGTCGTCTCGACCCGGAAGTGGCAGCGGGTCATGGTGCGGACCCTCGGGATCGTCGTCTTCGTCCTCGGGCTGCTGCTGTCTCTGGTCGCCGCCACGCGCCCGTCGTCGCCGCTCTCCATGGGCATCGCCGGGGTCGCCATGGTCATCGGGGGCGGGGCCTTCATTCTGCTCGCCCGGGGGATGGCTCGGCTGCGACTCGAGGTGACCCCCGACACCATCTGGGCGTTCCCGATGGTCGCGGCGCCCCGCGAAGTACCTCTTGCCGAGCTCACCGCGCTCGCCCCGCACATCGGCAACAACTACGGCGGCGTCGTCGGCAAGAGCGGCTCGAAGACCCGCTTCGCGGCCAACCGGCTGATGCTCGGGTATCCCCAGCTGATCCAGCACCTCCGCCAGTACCGTCCCGACCTCACGATCCCCGACGCCTCCCGTCCGCTGCAAGAGGCGTGAGGAGGGCGAGCGGATGAGCACCCGGCGCACGAAGAAGCCGCCGGGCAGACTCGCGGTCCTCGCGTCCCTGCTCGTCGTCGCACTGGGTTTCGCGCTCACGGTGTTCACGCTCTTCATCGGGCCGCCCCTCGAGAACAACGTGCTGACCACGTGGCGGTGCACCGTCACCTCCGCGGAGCCACGAGAGTCCTCCGGCGGGTTCAAAGGATCGAGCAGCCTTCCCAGCGTGCTCCTCCACACCACGGAGTGCGGCGACGTCGTGCTCCAGAGGGGCGTCACCTTCGACAACTCCGCGCGCGTCGCCGCCGCCTTCGAGCCGGGCGTCTACGACTTCCAGGTGGGGTGGGTCTCGGCTCACATCATGCCGTTGATCGGTCTTGCCAGCGTGCAGACCTACGAAGCGGTGCCCTGAGAGCGCGGATTACGCATCGGATAAGAATCCGTTTTCTTACTTTCATTCGGCGCAAGAATTCTGATTGAAATTCCCTAGCGTCGTCGCATGGCCCACCCCACGACGCCGCGGACACCGTGCTGAGCGCCGCCACGCGCGCGGTGTTCTTCGTGTCCGACAGCACGGGGATCACCGCCGAGACCCTCGGCAACGCGCTCCTCGCCAACTTCCCCGCCGCCCACTTCGATCGCCACACCATCCCCTTCGTCGGGACGGTGACGCCCGTGTCGACGGTCGCCGCGGCGTTGCAGAGCGCGACGACGCCGGAGGCCGCACCGATCGTCTTCGCGACGGTGAAGAATGCCGGCATCCGGGCCGTGATCGCCGGCTCCGCGGCGGTGGTCATCGACCTCCTCGCGGGGCACCTGACCGAGCTCGAAGCCGAGCTCGACACGCCCGCCGAGCAGCGCTCGGGGCAGTACCACGGGCTCGGCGACCTCGAACGGTACTTCGCCCGCATGCGGGCGGTCGAGTTCGCGATAGAGCACGACGACGGCCAGAGCGGACGCGCGCTCGACACGGCGGACGTCATCATCGTCGCTCCCTCCCGGTGCGGGAAGACGCCGACCACGATGTACCTCGCCCTGCACTACGGGCTCCTCGTGGCGAACTACCCGCTCACCGACGACGACTTCCCCACCGACGGACTCCCGCGCATCGTCGCGCCGCACGCCGATCGCTGCTTCGGGCTGACCACGACCGCCCTTCGGCTCAGCCAGGTGCGACACGAGCGCCGCCCGAACTCGACCTACTCCAGCCTCGCCCAGTGCACCCTCGAGATCCGCCGGGCCGAAGACCTCTACCGCCGCACCCGTGTTCCGTTCCTCAGCTCCGCGACCCGGAGCGTCGAGGAGATGTCCGCCGTGATCCTGCAGTCGATGAAGCTGCGGGACCGACCCCACGAAAGGCCCACCCCATGACCAACATCCTTCGTTTCGACGAGATCGGCATGAGCGATCTCGCGCAGGTCGGCGGCAAGAACGCCTCCCTCGGCGAGATGGTGTCGCACCTGGCATCCGCCGACGTCCGCGTGCCGCCCGGGTTCGCGACCACCTCGGACGCGTTCGGACGCTTCCTCGCCGAGGGCGGACTCGACGAGCGCATCCGCGCGGCCGTCGAGGGCATCGACGTCGACGACGTCGCCGCGCTGAGCCAGCTGGGCGCCCGGGTGCGCGCCTGGATCGAGGAACAACCGTTCCCCGCCGACCTCGAGGCCGACATTCGCAGCGCCTACGCGGCGCTCGTCGGCAACGAAGCGGATCCGGATGCCGTCACCTGGGCCGTCCGCTCGAGCGCGACCGCCGAGGATCTCCCCGACGCCTCGTTCGCCGGGCAGCAGGAGACGTTCCTCAACATCGGCGGGATCGAGAACATCCTGCAGGCGATCCGCCGAGTGTTCGCCTCGCTCTACAACGACCGCGCGATCGCGTACCGCGCGCACCACGGCTTCGACCACCACGAGGTCGCGCTCTCGGCCGGGGTGCAGCGCATGGTGCGTTCCGACATCGGCGCCTCGGGGGTCATGTTCACCCTCGACACCGAGTCGGGGTTCGAGGACGCCGTGTTCGTCACGAGCTCCTACGGCCTCGGCGAAGCGGTCGTACAGGGCGCGGTGAACCCCGACGAGTTCTACGTGTACAAGCCCGCCATCCGCGCCGGGCGTCCGGCGATCCTCAAGCGGTCGGTCGGTGAGAAGGCCATCGCGATGCGCTACACCGACGGCATCCATGTCGACGGCAGCACGGCCTTCGTCGAAGTGGACGCCGCCGACCGGACGCGGTTCTCCCTCACCGATGCGGAGGTCGAGGAGCTCGGCCGCATCGCGCTGGTCATCGAGGAGCACTACGGGCGCCCGATGGACATCGAGTGGGGCAAGGACGGCGTCGACGGACGCCTGTACGTGCTGCAGGCCCGACCCGAGACGGTCGTCTCGCGCCAGTCGGCCAACGTGCTGCGCCGCTTCGTGCTCGCCGAGCGCGGACCGGTCCTGCTCGAGGGCCGGGCGATCGGTCAGCGCATCGGCGCGGGACGCGTGCGCGTACTCACCTCGATCGACCAGATGGCCGACTTCGCGCACGGCGATGTGCTCGTGGCCGACATGACCGATCCCGACTGGGAGCCGATCATGAAGCGCGCCTCGGCGATCGTGACCGACCGCGGCGGCCGGACGTGCCACGCGGCGATCATCGCCCGCGAGCTGGGCATCCCCGCCGTCGTCGGCACGGGTGTCGCCACTCGCGCGCTCACCGACGGGCAGGAGGTCACGGTGTCGTGCGCCGAGGGCGACGACGGCCTCGTGTACGGCGGCATCCTGCCCTTCGTCGAAGAGCAGACCGAACTGGACCGGATGCCGGAACCCCCGGCCAAGATCATGATGAACGTCGGCACCCCCGACCAGGCCTTTGCGTTCTCGCGCCTGCCGAACGCGGGCGTGGGGCTCGCGCGGCTCGAGTTCATCATCAACCGGCAGATCGGGATCCACCCGCGCGCGCTGCTGGAGCTCGACGCGCTGGACGGCGAGCTCGCCGACGACATCCGCGCGCGCGTGGCCGCCTACCCGTCGCCGGAGGAGTACTTCATCCAGCGCGTGGCCGAGGGCGTCTCGATGATCGCGGCGGCTTTCGCCCCCGAGCCGGTCATCGTGCGCCTGTCGGACTTCAAGTCGAACGAGTACGCCAACCTCATCGGCGGTCCCCTCTACGAGCCGCACGAGGAGAATCCGATGCTCGGCTACCGCGGGGCGGCGCGGTACGTCTCGCCGGAGTTCCGCGCGTGCTTCGACATGGAGTGCGAAGCCCTGCGGCGGGTCCGCGACGACATGGGTCTCACGAACGTGCAGATCATGGTGCCGTTCGTCCGCACGGTCGGTGAGGCCGCCGCGGTCATCGATCTGCTCGCGACCAACGGTCTGCGCCGCGGCCAGAACGGGCTGCGCGTCGTGATGATGTGCGAGCTCCCCGCGAACGCCATCCTCGCCGAGCAGTTCCTCGAGCACTTCGACGGTTTCTCGATCGGCTCGAACGACATGACGCAGCTGACCCTCGGGCTCGATCGCGACTCGGCGCTCATGGCATCCGCCTTCGACGAGCGCGACCCCGCGGTCCGCCACCTGCTCGGGATGGCGATCGACGCGTGCCGACGCCAGGGCAAGTACGTCGGGATCTGCGGGCAGGGGCCCAGCGACCACCCCGACTTCGCCGAGTGGCTCGTGGCCCGTGGCATCCAGTCCCTGTCGCTGAACCCCGACACCGTGGTCGAGACGTGGCTCGCGCTGGCCGCGAACGAACGCCCGAAGGGGCAGGTGCTGACGGAGGCGCAGCTGGGGGCGCCGCGGCGCGACTGAACGCCCGGCTCACCATCCCGGGTACGGGGTCTGCGCGGTGGCCGCCGCCGTCACGGAGTTCGCCCCGGGGCGGCGTGCGGCCGCCTCGACCGACGCGGGATCGAGCCGGAACGCCGCCAGCGGCAGGGGGATCGCGTCGGGGCGGAGCACCCTCACGACGCGGCCGTCGGGGGCGAGGTCGACCGTCCAGGTCTCGGCGGCGACGCTCACCGCGGGAGGACCCGGGCGGAGGTCGTCGAGGCGTCCGCGCAGGGCGGTCCGCACGCGCGGGTCGAGGGCGAGCTGCACGTGCGCGAGAGGGTCGAGCAGGCGTCGGCGTGCGCGCGGGTCGGCGGGGGCGTAGCGGCGGTCCGGGCGGTGGGGGACGACACCCGGCACCCCGAGCGCGTGCAGGTCGGAGCCCGGGTCGTCGAGCGACCGGGCCAAGACGAGCTGCCACAGCGCCCGGGCGATCGCGGCGCGCTGACCGGACGCGTCGAGTCCGTATCCGCCGCCGACGGTCAGAATGCGCCCGTCGTCGACCGCGGCCAGCGTGACCGGGCCGAGTACCCCGCGATCGAGGCGGCGGAGGGTCAGCTCGACGTCGGCGTCGGCCCACAGCTCCCGCACCCGCGCGACCGGATCGAGGGATGCCGCGGGCGCGAGGCCCGTCCACCAGCACCACAGCGCGTCCTCGACGACGACCGTCCTCCCCGCCTGGACCCGCGCATCGTCGGGGTCGGCCCCCGCGCCGAAGCCGCCCAACAGCGGTGGGTGCGTGAGCGGCTCGTCGGGCCGTGCGTCACCGGGACGGGCCACGGCGGCGGTGTACGGCATCCATCCCTCCACGCTCCCGCGGCGCGCGCGCACCCACCGGCGTTCGACGAGGTCGTCGTCGGGCGCGAGTGGGAAGCCCGGCATCGCGCGCTCGGTCGGATCGGCCCAGCCGAGATCCGATGCGCGGAGCACGGGCGCACCCTCGGCGGCGAGGTCGCGGGCCGAGGCGCGACGGACCTCGAGCTGTCCGTGATCGGCCGACCACCAGTGGCGGCGGACGGCGGCGTCGATCGCGTCGGGATCGGCCTCGGGGGCGAGGTCGACGACGACCGCGTGCGCGTCGACACCGGGTGCTCCGGGCATCGCGACCTGGAGGTGCTGGAAAGCCGAGGGGAACGGGGCGGGATGCCGGACCCGCACCGGCCGGGCGGTCAGCGCCGGCTCAGGCATGCGGCAGCGGGAAGAGGTTGATCTCGTCCTCCGGGAGGGGGGTCTCGCGCCAGCCCAGCTCGACCGCGATGCGCTGGACGCGTCCGTGACCGAGGAAGGGGAACGCCGCGGGCGCGTTGCCGATCGCGCCCGGGGCGACGACGCGCACGACCGTGAGCCCGGCGCTGCGGATGTCGGGGGTCGTGATGTCGACCACGATGGGCTCGACGTCGGCGCGTTCGAGGGCGGCGATCATCGCGACGCGGGAGCGCTCCGGCATCCGCGGCACGCTGTCGATCGATCTCCCGGAAGCGGGGCGCAGGAGACGCTCCATGCGCTTTCCGGCGCGGGGATCGAGGTACACCTGCTGCTGGACCATGAGGTCATCGCAGTCGTGCATGTCGGGACGGAAGTCGTCGAGGTAACGACGGTCGGCGCGCCAGGGTTTGAACGCGCGGCCGTTGAGCTCGCCCTCCGTCATGACGCGCCAGTGCAGGCCGTCGGCGTGCAGCAGATCGCGCGAGCCCTCCTGCAGGGTGTACGCCTCGGTCAGGGCCTTGGACGCCGCAGAGGCGAAGTCGGGGCGCGCGGAGAACCCGACGTTCACCAGCTGATCGTCGTCATCGTGCAGGATCGCGGCCGCCACCGGGACGGCGAACTCGTTGTCGAGCTGCACGAACGACACCCGCGAGCGCTCGGCGACCGCGGGGGCGCTCACCCCCTCGACGCGGGGCAGGGGCTGCGCGTTCAGCCACCACACCATCGTCGCGTGACGCTCGACGACCTCTTCGATCGCGCTCGTGACCGCGAACTCCTCGCTGGGACCGGCGGCGATGCCCGCGAAGGCGCAGAAGTTCGTCGGCGGCGCGGCGGCCACGTCGGCCGAATACCAGTTGACGTAGACGAGGGATGCCGGCACCCAGATCTCGCGGCCGGTCACCGCAGAGCGTCCCGGCACCCAGTGCACGGGGAGGTCGGCATCCAGAGGGACGAAGGGGAATCCGGGGGCGGCGTACTGCGCGTCACTGTAGAGGACGAGCCGGCGGGGATCGAGCGCGGGCACGCCCGCCCGACGCAGCTGCGCGAAGGAGCCGTGCCGCACGGGCAGGGTGTCGAGGATGTTGCCGCAGTACCGCTCCACCGACTCCCCGACCGCGGCCGCCTGGGCGGATGCCGCGTCGT
The DNA here is from genome assembly GCF_001476285.1 of Microbacterium testaceum. GTDB lineage: Bacteria > Actinomycetota > Actinomycetes > Actinomycetales > Microbacteriaceae > Microbacterium > Microbacterium testaceum_B. The sequence continues at coordinate 44,451 of NZ_LDRU01000058.1, forward strand.
CGAACGCCGACCCCTGGCACAGCACGTTGTTGGCCCACGACGTCACCGCACGGATGTCGGCGACGTCGGCCTGGCGAGTGACGAGACCGGCGGGAACCCGTGCGTGGTGGCGGACGTCCCGGACGCGGGTGATGACGCCGGCGCGCTCGTCGACGAGATCGAGCGCGGTGTGCCGGCGGTGTCGCGTGCGCCGGTGCGGCAGCGGGAGCACGGGGTGCGACACGTGGCGCACCTTCCCGTCCTCCAGCCACAGCTCGTGCAGGAGGTCGCCCGGCGCCTCGGTGAGCCCCTCGCGCGCGACCGTCTCCGCGGCGACGGCGACCAGTTCCCACATCGCGTCGAGCAGATCGGGCAGGTCCGCGGCATCCGGCCCCTGATCCCCACCGACGGCCGGACTCCGCAGCGCCCGGTGGACGGTGGCGTTGCGGGCGGATGCCAGACGGCGGGCTGCTGCGTCTTCGTACGACGCCCCGACCCCCGGCGTGACGAGGGGGCCGACCCACAGCCGACCGCGGGAGAGCTCGACGGCCAGCCACGGCACGCGGAGGTCGTGGCAGATGCGGTCCAGGTCGATGAACTCGCGCTCGCGGCCGCCGCGCAGGGCGACGACGAGGAGGCGGTCGGCCGAGAAGGCCGTCGTCGCGACGGTGCGCGGCGGGCCGACCGGCGCGGGGAGCACGTCGTCATCGGCGCGCAACCGCGCTCGGGCGGCGGCGACCACGTCATCGTCGCCGGCGAGCACGGCGCGGACCGCGGGACCCGCGTCGGGTCGCGGGGCCGGGGCGATCACGGCCGGCGAAGAGACCGCGGCGGCGGCGAGCAGCGGCCGCAGGGCAGCGGCTGCCTCGGCGAACTCGACGTCGATCAGATCGTCGCGCCTCTCGTGCCACGCCCAGAGGAGGACCTGCACGACGGCGGCGGGAACGTCGACGATGTGGTGCTGCTCACCGACGGTGACGAGGCTGCGGCGCTCGTCGAGCGGACGGATCTCGACACCGGTGCGCGCGGGGCGGGCGTCGAGCACGAGCGGGGTGGGCGTCATCGGGGGTCTCCTCACGAGAGCGGGTGGAAGCGGGCACGCGCGGGCCCGGCCGAAGCCGAGCCCGCGCGCGGAGAGGTCAGGACCAGGCGAACGAGGTCGCCACGTGACCGTGGTGGTTGGAATTGGGAGCGAGCACCGTTTCGGCGGCGCGCTGCTCCTCGACGGCGACGATCGTGATCTGCGACATGGACATCACCTCCTCTCGAGGTCGGGGGTTTCGGACAGGGCTTCGGGGGACGTGTCGGCGCCTTCGACGACCGCGCGATACCGGGCCGATCGCGCGACCAGCTCGTCGTGCGGGCCCGTGTCGACGACACGTCCGCTTTCGACGAAGACCACGCGGTCCATCGCGCGCATGAGGGTGGGGCGGTGGGTGATGGCCACGGTGGTGCGTCCCGCGCGCGCGGCGGTGAGCGCGGCGAGGAACTCCGCCTCCGTGCGGGTGTCGAGGCTCGCGGTCGGTTCATCGAGGACCAGGACGGACGGGTCGCGCAGGAGAGCGCGAGCGAGCCCCAGGCGCTGCCGCTCCCCGCCGGACCACGTCGTCCCGCGCTCGGCGAGCAGGGTGTCGATGCCGTCGGGAAGGGCGCGCACGTGCGCGGCGAGGCGCGCGCGCTCCAGCGCGGCCCAGACGGCCTCGTCAGCGGCATCCGGAGCCAGGAGGTTCTCGCGGACCGTGGCCCGGAAGACGTGCGGCTGCTGGGGTAGGAGCACGAGCCTCCGGCGCGTCTCGGCACCCGATTCGCTCGCGCAGTCCGCGCCGTCGACCGAGAGGTCGCCGTCGACGGCGAGGAGGCGGGCGAGGGCGAGAGCCAGGGTCGTCTTGCCCGCGCCGCTCGCGCCCACCACCGCGACGTGCTCGCCCGGGGCGATGTCGAGGTCGACACCATCGAGCGCGGCGGTCTCCCCTTCGGGGTAGACGGCGCGCAGGCCCCGCGCCGCGATCGCGCCGGGGCGCGGCGTCGAAGGCGCCCGTCCGCCCACCGGGTCGACGGGTCGCACCCCCGGGGCCCGCAGCACTGCGGCGACACGACGGGCCGCCTCCGCCGTCTCGCCGATGCGCCCGAGAGCGCCCGCGGCGATCGCGGCCGGCGACAGCGCAGCCGCGGCGAGCACCACGAGCGACGGTGCGAGCGTGGCATCCATTCCCGCCGAGACGGCCGCCGAAGCGAGAAGCAGCGTGGTGAGCAGCAAGACGACGGTCAGGGCATCGGTCAGTGCCTGCTCCAGCCCCGCGCGCAGCGAGAGCCCCCGCCGCGCGCGCTGGACGGCACTCGTCTCGTCGGCCACCGCACGGGCCTCGACCCCGACCCGGCCGAGCAGCACGACGTCGCGCGCACTGGATCGCGCCGCGAGGACCCGGGCCGACAGGCGCGCGAGTGCCGCCCGCAAGGTCCGGCCCTGCTCTGCCGCGCGGCCCGCGAGCAGCAGGGGCACGGCCACGAGGAGCGCCTGCGCGGGGAGGAGGAGAAGCCACAGCGGCCCGAGGAGCACGACGGCGGTGACGTCGATCACGAGGCAGGCGAGGGCGCCCGCCGAGACCTGGGCCACCGTGTGCGCGGCGAACCACTCCAACGACTCCACATCGCCCATCGCCGCCGCCACCGTGTCGCCCGAACGGCGGCGAGCCAAGCCCACCGGAGCGAGACCCGCGATCGCGCGGTGGACGTCGATGCGGAGGGCGTCGATCACCCGGTAGGCGAGGACGTGCGCGAACCACTGCTCGCCCCACGCGGCCAGACCCGCGGCCACGACCGCCGCGACGACCGCGAGGACGAGGGCGGGTGCCCCCGCCTCCACCGCGAGCGCGGACGCCGCCGAGACCGAGAGCACCGACACCGCGACGGAGGCGAGCATGCCGACGGTGACGACCGCGAACACGCCGAAGAACAGGCCACGCCGTCGCCGCAGGTACGGGACCAGGAGGCCGAGGGGCCTTAGAACGTTCACGCCCGACCTCCCGACACGGCGACGCGCCCCTCTGCCGCGAGCAACGCGGCATAGGCGCCGGCGCGCTCGCGCAGCTCCCCGGGCGTGCCGGTCTCGCTGATGCGTCCGCGCTCGACGACGAGGACCCGGTCGGCGCTCTCGGCCACCGCCAGACGGTGCGTGACCGCGATGAGCGCGTCGTCGGGATGAGCCGCGCGCAGTGCCGCGATCACCCGGGCCTCAGCCGCGGGGTCGAGAGCCGAGGTGGCCTCGTCGAGCACCAGCACGCGCCGGTGCTGCATGTCTCCGCGCGCGATCGCGACGCGCTGGCGCTGCCCGCCCGAGAGCACCGCTCCCCCGTCGCCGAGGGGCGTATCGAGAGCGACCCCCGCACGCGCGGCGACGTCCTCGGCGGCTTCCGCGTCGGCCGGAGCGCCCAGAAGGATCTCCGCGCGCACGTCGGCCGTGAACAGCGCCGGGTCCTGGGCGACGAGGCCCACTCGCGCGCGCAGCTCGTCGGCGCCCATCGCCCGTCCGCCGAGCGAGATCGTGCCGGCCTCGGGCTCGAGCAGTCCCGCCAGCGCGGCCGCGATCGACGACTTGCCCGCCCCCGTGGGTCCGACGACAGCGGTGAGTCCGGCATCCACCCGGAAGGATGCGTCGTCGACGACCGGGGACGGGGAGTTCGGATGCCGCAGCCGCAGGCCCGTGACCTCGAGCGGCAGCGCGACCTCGGCGCGGGCGACGGCCTCCGGATCCCGGCGTCCACGATCGGCCTCGACGAGGTCGAGGACGAGGGGGCCGGAGAAGGTCCCGAGGTAGCCCGCGTGCCAGGCGGCGGCGAGCTCGCGCAGGGGCCGCACGAGCTCGATCGACAGCAACACCGCGACGAACATCTCGAACGGGCTCAGCTCTCCCCCGCGCACGGCGACCAGGACGAGCACCAGAGCCGGAACCGCGAGCAGTGCGAACTGCGAGAGACCCGATTCCACGAGCGACACGCTGAGCTGGCGAAGCGTCCGCCGCAGGAGGGTGTCGGAGGCCGCGGCGAGCTCGCGTTCGCGACGTTCCTCCTCGCCGAACGCCACGAGGGTGGTCATCCCGTGCATCGAGTCGACGAACTCGGCGTGCAGGTGCTGGTAGGCGTCCCAGTGATCTCCGCCGCGCGCGGCGAGAACGCGATCCCACAGACGCGGGACCAGAGGCAGGAGCGCCGCCGCGGCGATCGCGACGACCCCGATGAGGGGGTCGACCAGCACGAGGCCCGTGCCCACGGCGACGAAGACGACGCCGGTCACCGCCAGTTGCGGCACGTAGGCCGAGAGGTAGGCGTCGAGATTCTCGACACCGTCCGTCACCGTCGCCTGATCCGCGCCGCTTCGCCCCTCGCCCGGCGTCCGGGCGGTGCGGTGGATCAGCGCGGCGACGGCGTGCTCGCGCAGATCGCGTTTGACGGCATCCATCGTCCGGTGTGCGATCACGGCCCGCACCAGGGTCAGTGCGGGCCGTACGAGCAGCACCGCGGCGACGGCGACCAGCATCGGGGCCAGCGAGGCGTCGACGAGGGAGCGCCCGCCGAGCAGGCCCGCGAACAGCTGTGACAGCAGCACCGCCTGGACCGCCCACGTGGCGGAGATCGCCACGCCGACGGCGACGAGCGCGAGAAGCGCCCCCGCGTGACCGCGCCACAGGCAGAGAAGACGGAGATGGGTCATGTCAGGGAACCTTATTGAGAATGGTTATCATTAGGCCATGACCGTAGAAGAGCGCGCCGACGACGTCAAGTCGCCGACGGTGCCGTGGCCCCGCCGGCGGGCCGCCGCCGCGATCGTGCTCCTGTGCGCGGCCGTGCCCGTGGTCGTCGTGCTCGGTATCGCTGCCGGCCAGGTCGCGCTCACCCCCGCGGACGTCGTCGACGCGACCTGGCGCACTCTCACCGGCACGACGGGGACCACGGATGCCGCGCGCCTGGCCGACACCGTCGTCGGGCAGCTGCGCGCCCCGCGCGTGCTGCTCGGGTTCTGCGTCGGCGCCATCCTCGCCGCCAGCGGCGCGGCCCTGCAGGCGGTCGTGCGCAACGACCTCGCCGACCCCTACCTGCTCGGCATCACCTCCGGCGCCTCGCTCGGCGCGGCCGCCGTGATCGCCCTCGGAATCGGAGCCTTCGCGGGCGCGCTCTCGACCTCGGGAGGCGCGTTCGTCGGGGCGCTGCTCGCGCTCGCGATCGTGCTGGTGCTCGTCGGGCCCCGCCGGCGTCTCGGATCGGGTCGGCTGGTGCTCGCCGGACTCGCCGTCGGCTACGCGCTGTCGGCCGTCACGAATCTCATCGTCGTCCTCTCCGACAACCGCGACGCGATCCGAGCGATCACGTTCTGGATGCTGGGGTCGCTCGGCCAGGCTTCGTGGGCCGACCTCCCGCTCGTCGCGCTCGCCCTCGTCGCCGCCGTCGGCGTCCTGACGGTGTGGGGCCGCCGGCTGGACGCCATCGGACTGGGTGACGACGTCGCCCGGAGCCTCGGGAGCGACCCCGACCGGCTCCGTCGCAACGTGGCCGTCGTCACCGCCGTCGCGATCGCGGCCGCGGTGGCGGTCAGCGGGTCCATCGGTTTCGTCGGCCTGGTCGTCCCCCACCTCGCCCGCGGGCTCGTGGGCGCCACGCACCGTGTGCTCCTGCCGACGAGCGCGCTGCTCGGCGGCATCCTCCTCGTCGCCGCGGACACCCTTGCGCGCACCGTGCTCGCTCCGCGCGAGATCCCCCTCGGCATCCTGACCGCCCTGCTCGGCACTCCCCTGCTCCTCCTGCTGATCGCCCGTCGCAGCCGCGACGCGTGACAGCCCCACCCGAAAGGAACCCGATGCGTTCGCGCCCCATCCTCGCCACCGCCCTCGTCCTGTCCGGAGCCGCGCTCCTCGCCGGCTGCTCGTCCTCAGCCGCCGCGCCGGCGTCGTCCGGCGCCGCCGGTGCGTACCCCGTCACCGTCACGGATTGCGGGACGGACGTACAGATCGACGCGCGCCCCGAACGGGTGCTCACCGTCGGCACCGCCGCGGTCGAGCTGCTCGACGCCGCGGGGGCCAGCAGCTCGATCACGGCCCGAACGGCCGAGTTCGGAGCGGCCCTGTCGGACTCGATCACCGACCCACCCTCGGACGACCTCATCATCGACCCCGCCGATCCCACGACGGAGACCATCGTGGGCGCCACCCCCGACCTGGTGTTCGGTTACGGGCTCTTCTCAGCAGACCCGGCGCAGGTGAAGGCTGCGGGGATCCCGATCCTGACGGTGCAGGGCGAGTGCGGACACGACGCCAGCACCGACAGCGAGGCGGTGGACCTGCACACCGTCACCGACGACGTGCGGCGCCTGGGCACGGTCTTCGGCACGAGCGACACCGCCGACGCCGCCGCCGACGCTCTCGACGCGCGGATCACCGCCGCCACGCGTCCCGCGACGGGCGACTCGGCCGCCTGGGTCTACTACTTCTCGTCGGAGGACCCGATCTCGGCCTACGGCGGAGCGGGTCTTCCGGCGGCCGTCCTCACCGCCGCCGGGCTCGACAACGTCTACGGCGACCAGAGCGACGCGTACCTCACGGTCTCGACCGAGAGCCTCCTCGCCGCGCAGCCGACCTGGATCGTCCTCACGCACGGCCTGTACGGCGAGACCGCGGAGCAGGCGCGCGAGAAGCTGCTCGCCGAGCCCGGGATCGGAGAACTGGATGCCGTCAAGGCCGGTCGTATCGTCATGGTGGGCGCCGACACGTCGAGCCCGTCGCCGGCGGCCGTCGCCGGCCTCGAGGCCATCGCCTCGGGGACACGTGACTGACGGCCCCGTGGCGGACGGCCCCGTGGCGGACGGACCAGCCCTGCTGGAGGCCGAGGACGTCGTCGTCGCGCACGGACGGCGCAGGGTGATCGAGGACCTCTCGTTCACCCTGCGCCGTGGCGAACGCGTCGCTGTCGTCGGCCCCAACGGCGCGGGGAAGACGTCGCTGCTGCGCGCGCTGGCCGGGCTCAGCCGCCCGGCCGGCGGGCGGGTTCGCCTGCACGGGCGCGACCTGCACCGACTGCGGGAGCGGGAGCGCGCGCGACACCTCGCCTTCGTCGCCCAGGACGAGCACACCGACCTGCCGTATCGCGCGCGCGATGTGCTCCTTCTGGGACGGTCGGCGGGCCGCGGCGACTGGCACCGCTACGACGGCGACGATCACGCCGTCATCGCCGAGGTCGCGGAGCGGTGGGAGCTCACGGGGCTGCTCGACCGCACGCTCGACGCCCTGTCGGGCGGGGAGCGGCGCCGCGTGCTGCTCGCCCGTGCCTTCGCGCAGGACGCCGAAGCGGTGCTGCTCGACGAACCCACGAACCATCTCGACCTCCGACACCAGCACGCGCTGCTCGCTCACCTGCGCGACACCGGCGCCACCGCTGTGCTGACCCTGCACGACCTCGACCTCGCAGCGGCGTACTGCACGCGCGTCCTGCTCCTGCAGCACGGGCGGGTCCTCGCCGACGGGGAGCCCGAGGCAGCCCTGTCGGCCACGCGCGTGTCGGAGGTGTACGGGGTGCCCGTCACGGCCGTGCACGTCGGCGGACGCGCCCGCATCCTCGTGGGGTAGCCACGATCCCTCTCGCGGCGGATGCGGATACGCTCCGGGGCGGACGACACCACAATCCCGCGCGGCTGGGATGGAGGCATGACCTCTTCTCCCGTCCTCACCGCCACCGGGCTCGTCAAGCGTTACGGCGAGCTGTCGGCGCTCGACTCCGTGTCCCTGACCATCCGCGCCGGCGAGTCCGTCGCCGTCATGGGGGCGTCGGGGTCGGGCAAGACCACCCTGCTGCACACCCTCGCCGCCGTGATCGCGCCCGACTCCGGCTCCGTCGTCCTCTCGCCCCCGGGCGCTCAGCCGATCGAGCTCGTCGGTCTCACCGAGGGAGAACGCGCGCGCGTCCGCCGCACGCTCCTGGGCTTCGTCTTCCAGGAGCACCTGCTGCTGCCCGAGCTGACCGCCGTCGAGAACGCGGCCCTGCCGCTGCTGCTCACCGGGATGAGGAGACCGGATGCCGAGCGCCACGCCGCCGGCTGGCTCGCCGCCCTGGGGCTCGCGGGAATGGAGTCCCGCCGCATCGGTCAGCTCTCGGGCGGGCAGGCGCAACGCGTCGCGATCGCCCGCGCGCAGGTGACCGGGGCACCGGTCGTCTTCGCCGACGAGCCCACCGGTGCCCTGGATTCGGCCACCTCGACCGACGTGCTGAGCGCGCTCCTGCACGCCACCACCGGCCAAGGCCGGACGCTCGTCATGGTCACGCACGACGCCGAGGTCGCCCGCCGCTGCTCGCGCATCGTGCGCCTGCGCGACGGCCAGGTCGTCGACGACACCGCGGGGGTCCTGCGATGAGCACCGTCCTCCCCCTGGCCCGTCTGCTGTCGCGGCCCAGCCGCCAGGGTCGCGCGGCGCTCGTCCTCCCCGCGGTCGCCTTCGCGGTGACCACGGCTCTGCTGCTCACCGTCGCCGGTGGCGCGCACATGTTCCTCGTGGATCCTCGAACGCAGGACGGCGCGGGGGTCTACGGCATCCTGGCCTCGCTCGCCGTGCTGCTGCTGGCCGTCCCGCTCGTGACGCTCGGAGCGGCGGCCGCGCGCCTGTCGAGCCGCCGCCGCAACGACCGTCTCGCGACGCTGCGTCTGCTGGGCGCGAGCGGACGCGAGATCTGGGCCCTCACCGTGCTCGAGGCCACGCTCGTCGCCGCCGCGGGCGCCGTCGCGGGCGTGGCGCTGTACGCCGCGCTGCTGCCCCTCGTCGGCCTGCTCCCGTTCTTCGGCGGGCCGGTCGGGGTCGCGGCCGTCGCGATCACCCCTCTCCTGGGGGCGGGCGTGCTGGTGGGCGTGGTCGTCATCGCCGCGATCAGCGCCGCCGCGAGCCTGCGCAAGGTCAGCGTGACCCCTCTGGGTGTGCGCACGCGCAGCGCCGCGCCGCCGTCGCGTCGCGCGGTGCTCATCGTGGGGCTCGTCCTGCTCGTGGCGGTGGGCCTTGCGGTCGCGAACTTCAGTGTCGTCGGCAGCCTCGTCGGGCCTGCCCTCGCCACGGGCGTGCTGCTCGGGCTGTTCGTGGGAGGCATGGCCCTGCTCAACCTCGTGGGCGCCCCGATCATCGCCGCCCGCGGCCGCGCCATGGCCCGCACCGCGAAGAGCGCGGCGCAGCTCGTCGCGGGTCGTGAACTCGCGGCGCACGCGGGGCCGTCGTGGCGCCGGGTGTCGGGCATGGCGATCGTGTCGTTCATCGCGGTAGTCGCCGGGTGCGGCCTGGCCGTCGTCAACGCGGCCGAGGGTGCCGAGGGCGTGACGCTCCTGACCGACATCCGCACCGGCGTGCTCCTGACGCTCGGGATCGCCTTCGTCCTCCTCGCGTGCGCGGTGGGGGTCACGCAGGCGGCGTCGGCGCTCGAGGAGCGCGACCTAATCGTGGGCCTGGACAGGCTCGGCATCCCGGATGCCGAACTCCGCCGCGCCCGCCGGCTCACGGTCATGGTGCCCCTGCGCTGGGCAGCGGTGGGCGGCGCCGCCCTGGGCGGGGCGCTGTCGTTCCCGATCGTGGGGATCGGCCTCGTGACGGCCCCGTTGTCGGTCGCCACGATCGCCGTGACCTTCGTCGCGGGCTTCGCGCTGGTCGCCGCGGCCCTCGCGTCGACGCGTCCGATCGTGACGGGCATCCGCCGCGGCACGGTGTGAGGCGGGCGGGCGGTGCCGGATCCGGGGCGGCACCGCCCGCGAAGAGGGTTGAGTGTCCCGGACACCCGGATGGATGGGGGCACTCGTCCGGGTGTCTGGGACACTCAACCCTCTGCGGGCCGGGGTCGCGTGCCGCGAACGGCCCGCGCCACCCCTGATGAGTGTCCGAGACACGCCGTTTCTGCCCAAGCGGTTGCGGCGTGTCCTGGACACTCGACGCTGTTACGGGGCGGCCCCGCGCGGGTGTTAGCGTGCGGGGGTGCGACAGGATGCCACGGAACCCCGCCGAATCCGCGTTTCGGCCGCGGTCATCACCGATGCCGCGGGCCGCCTGCTGCTCGTGCGCAAGGCTGGGACCACCGCGTTCATGCAGCCCGGCGGCAAGCCCGAGCCGGGCGAAACGGCGGCGGAGACTTTGGCCCGCGAGCTCGCCGAGGAAATCCGTCTCGACGTCGATCCCGCCGCCCTCGAGCCGCTCGGCGAATTCGCCGCCGTGGCCGCGAACGAACCCGGCTTCGAGGTGGTCGCCGACGTGTTCCGTGTCGACATCGGCGACCAGGAGCCGGTCCTGGATGCCGAGATCGTGGAACTTCGCTGGGTCACCGCCGCGACGGCATCCGGAATCGAGATCGCCCCGCTGGCCCGGGAGTTCTTCCTGCCGGAGTGACGGGCCGGGAGTTCCTGCCGGGCGGACGGGCCCGGGCCCGGGCCGTCAGGCGGAGTCGAGGCCCAACACGCCGCCGCCCACGGCCACCACACGGCGCGTCGCCCACGAACTCCGCACGACGGCACAGGATGCCACCGGCACCGGCCGCCCCGGACCGCGTACCGTCAGGCGGAGTCCAGGCCCGACACGCCGCCACCCATCCCCACCACACGGCGTGTCGCCCACGAACTCCGCACGACGGCACAGGATGCCACGGCCCCGGCGGTACCGCCCCGCGTACCCTCACGCGGACTCCACACCCACACACCGCCACCCACGCCCCCCACACGGCGCGTCGCCCACGAACTCCGCACGACGGCACAGGATGCCACGGCCCCGGCGACACCCTCAAGGACCTGCGCACCGCGACCTCCGGCCCACACGCCCACGTACCCTCAGGCGGACTCCAGGCCCGACACGCCGCCACTCACGGCCCCCACACGGCGTGTCGCCGACGAACTCCGCACGACGGCACAGGATGCCACCGGCACCGGGGCCGCACGCCCGCGTACCGTCAGGCGGACTCCAGGCCCGACACGCCGCCACTCACGGCCCCCACACGGCGCGTCGCCCACGGACTCCGCACGACGGCACAGGATGCCAC
>NZ_LDRU01000059.1 GCF_001476285.1 Microbacterium testaceum
GGCCATTTCGCATTTACGGGCACATCTGCCACGAGCGCCGACGCGCTCTCCGGTGACGGAGACTGCGTCGGCGCTTCGTCGTTCCCGGGGTGACTAATGTCGAAGGCGTGAGCGACTTCTCCGGCCATCAGCCCGGCAGTCGTGAGTATCGACGGCTCCTCGTGGGCCTGTTCTTCGGGGGTGTGGCGACCTTCGCGCAGCTGTACGCGACGCAGCCGGTGCTGCCCGCGATCGCACGGAACGTCGGGTCAGGGCCGGCGGGCGCCGCGCTGACTGTTTCGGCCGCCACTCTGGGACTCGCGGCCGCGGTCATCCCGTGGTCACTCGTCGCCGATCGAGCGGGTCGCGTTCCCGTCATGGCCCTCGGGCTTCTCGCGGCGACCGTTCTCGGCGCGGCGACCCCTTTCGCCGCGTCGCTCGACGTCCTTCTGGTCATGCGGGCCCTGGAGGGTGCGGCCCTCGGCGCTGTGCCGGCGGTCGCCCTCGCTTACTTGAGCGAGGAGGTCTCTGCTCGCCACGTCGCCGCAGCAGCCGGGTCGTACATTGCGGGGACGACGGTGGGTGGCCTTTCCGGCCGGCTCGTGGCGGGGTGGATCGGAGAGTTCGCGGGATGGCGGTGGGGAGTGGCATCCGTTGTCCTCCTCTGCGTGGGGGCGGCTCTCGTCTTCGTGGGCTTGGTGCCCAGGGCGCGGGGGTTCGTGCCCGGGCGGATGCGGACGGAGAGGGGGCCATCGGTCCGTCGGCGCATCGGGCTCAATCTGTGTTCTCGTGCGCAGCTCGCTCTCTACGCACAGGGCTTTCTGCTCATGGGGGCTTTCGTCGCCGTCTACAACTACCTCGGCTTTCACCTCTCCGAGCCTCCGTTCGACATCGCTCCGGGTCTCGTGACGCTGCTCTTCCTCGCGTATCTGGCGGGGACGGTCTCGTCTCCTCGTGCCGGGATGTTGGCGGTCCGACTCGGCCGTCTGCCGGTGCTGCTCGGCAGCATCGTCGTCATGGCGGCCGGAGCGGCGCTGATGTTCCTGCCGGCGGTGCCGGTGGTGATCGTCGGCCTGGTGGCATTCACCGCGGGTTTCTTCGGCGCGCACGCTGTGGCATCCGGATGGACGCCGGTCGCGGCAGCCCCGGAGGCTCGCGCGCAAGCGTCTTCGCTGTACTACCTCGGCTACTACGCCGGATCGAGTCTGTTCGGGTGGTCCCTGGGAGTGGTGTTCTCCGGAGCCGGGTGGGCGATGTTCCTCGTCGTGATTCTGGTGATGTGCGCTCTCGCGGCGGGCGTCGCGGCGCTCACCCTCCGCACCGACGCGGCCGGTACGCGGTGAAACACGAAACTGTGGTGTCACGCCGCTTCGAGGTCAATGCCCGCGTCCGATGTCGGCGTGACCGACTAGCGTCGGATGTGACGTGAGGGAGGTCCCGAGTGGACGATGCGGACGAGCGCACCGTGGTGGATGACGTGACGGACGCCGAGGGGCAGGAAGCGACCGACGAGACGGTCGAGACGGCCGCGGAGATCAGTTACGACGAGCAGCGCTATCCGGCGCGTCCTCGTCGTCTCCGCCCGCGCGACCAGTTCCGTGGAGGCACCCTGCGGCGCTTCCTGACCGATCCGCGCAACGCGAACGGCGGCAATCCGTCCTACGTCGAGTGGCTCGTCCGGCAGTCCATGCTGAAGGACGCGGACGTGCTCAGCCGTCAGCTGTCGGGGCAACCGTCCATGTGGCGCAATCCCTACGCTCGTCCGGATGCCCGCCGGGCGATCGAGTCGACAGACGTGTGGTTCACTGCTTACCCGATCTCGCTGATCACGAGGCCGGGGGAATCCTTCCTCGATGCCCTCGGTGACGAGGCGCTCTGGGAAGCGTTCGAATGGGTCGGGATCAACGGTATTCACACCGGACCGGTCAAGCGCGCGGGCGGCATCACGGGGTGGCAGGAGACACCGAGCGTCGACGGCCACTTCGACCGCATCAGCACGCAAATCGACCCCGATTTCGGGGACGAGAACGCGTTCCGCCGTGTTGCCGACGTGGCCGACGCGCACGGCGGAAGCGTCATCGACGACATCGTGCCGGGCCACACAGGCAAGGGAGCGGACTTCCGCCTCGCGGAGATGGCGTACAAGGACTATCCGGGCATCTACCACATGGTGGAGATTCCCCGCGAAGACTGGGGCCTGCTCCCCGAGGTCCCGGCGGGTCGCGATTCGGTCAACCTCGACGCCGAGACCGAACGCGAGCTCAGCGTGCGCGGATACATCATCGGCGAGCTGCAGCGCGTGATCTTCTACACGCCGGGGGTCAAGGAGACCAACTGGAGTGCGACAGCACCGGTCCTCGGAACCGACGGCATGGAGCGACGCTGGGTCTACCTCCACTACTTCAAGGAGGGGCAGCCCTCCATCAACTGGCTGGACCCGACGTTCGCGGGAATGCGTCTCGTCATCGGCGACGCCCTCCACTCACTCGGTGATCTCGGAACGAGTGCCCTCCGGCTCGACGCCAACGGGTTCCTCGGCGTCGAGAAGAGCGCCGAGGGGCTCCCCGCGTGGTCGGAGGGCCACCCTCTCTCGCACGCGGCGAACCACATCATCGCCGGGATGGTGCGCAAGGTCGGCGGCTTCACGTTCCAGGAGCTCAACCTCACGATCGAGGACATCCGAGACACGGCGGCGGTCGGTGCGGATCTGTCCTACGATTTCGTGACTCGGCCGGGATACCACCACGCATTGGCGACGGCGAACACCGAGTTCCTGCGACTGGCCCTCACCACCTCCCTTGAGATCGGCGTGGAGCCGGCGCAGCTCGTGCACGGCATGCAGAACCACGACGAGCTGACCTACGAGCTCGTTCACTGGGCGACGACCCACCACGACACGGTGTATCCGTTCCGGCACGGCGAGGCGACGGGAGCCGAGATCGCGGAGACGGTCCGCGCGGAACTCACCGAGAAGCTCACCGTCGACGCGGACTACAACCTCGTCTTCACTCAGAACGGGATCGCCTGCACGACCGCCTCGCTCATCGCGGCGACGCAGGGACGCTCGACACTGGCGGAGATCACCGCCGAAGACATTCCCGCGATCCGCGACGCTCATCTGCTCCTGGCGAAGTACAACTCGTGGCAACCGGGAGTGTTCGCGCTGTCAGGGTGGGATCTCACCGGGTCCCTGACGCTTCCCGTCGACGACGTTCGTCATCTCATCGCGTCGGGAGACACGCGGTGGATAGAGCGTGGAGCGCACGACCTGCTCGACGTCGCACCGGATGCCAGTGGTTCCGCCTCGGGCATGCCGCGGGCGCGATCCCTGTACGGATCACTGACCACGCAGCAGACCGACGCGTCGTCGTTCCTCTCGGGCCTCCGCGACGTGCTGAAGATTCGTACCGAGAACGGGATCGCGGTGGCGTCCCAGGTGGACATCCCGCAGGTCGGTCACCCGAGCATGCTTGTCATGGTCCACCGCCTCGACGGGGGAGACCGGCGCCGCGAAGACGCTCCCTTGCAGATCACGGTTCTCAACTTCTCGGGCGAGACGATCGAGGGCACCGTGCGGTCGGAGTGGCTGGCGCCTCAGAGTACGGCTGTCGACGCCGCCACAGGCGATGTCGTCGGACGCGTCGACGAGCTCCAGAGCTTCGCCCTCGAGCTCGCGCCCTACGCGGGGCTCTTCCTGCTCATGGAGGATGCCCCCGCAGATTGAGGGCGGCCGCCGGAACCATGTCCGAGGCGATGTCGGAGGCGGCGCCTACGCTGAGGTCATGGCCTCCATCGTGTGCGTCGCCTCCGGCTGCGTGTCCCCCGTAGAGGACGAGGCTCCGCTCGACCTCTGCGGTTGGCACCTCGCCGTGGCGGCGGACTGGGTGGATTCACGCGATGGCGTCACAGACGTGCTGCCGTCGCCGTGCCGCCTCTGCGGCTCCCGGCTCGGTGTCCGGTGGCCGAGCGGATGGCTCTGCGCCGTGTGCGAATGGCGTGTCGGTGATGCGGTGGATGATGAGCTCCCCGCCCCACGCGTCGACGTCGTGTACTACCTCCGTTTCGAAGACCGGGTCAAGATCGGCACGACCGCCCAGCCTCGACAGCGATTGCACGCGATCTGGCACGATCAGCTGCTCGCGTTCGAGCGCGGCGACCGGCAACTCGAACGTCGCCGGCACGAACGGTTCGCGGACGAGCGTTTCGCGAGGACGGAGTGGTTCCGGCTGAGCGATGCCCTCTCGGCTCACATCGACGAGCTGCGCGCGGGCATCGACGACCCGTGGTCGCTGTTCGCACGGTGGGTGAGCGAAGCCACCGCCCGCCGCTGAGCGGTGGAACAGCATCGCCGGCGACCCGCCGTGCCGTCAGGAGGCGCGCGCGGGGTCGATGTGCGCGCTATGGTCAGGGCCATGCCGGGCACGTCACTCACCGAGCGACTCGGGATCCACCGAAGCATCCTCTCCAATCAGGCGCTTCTTCTTGCGGCGACCCTTCTGCTGGTGGTCTCGTCCTCGGTGCTCGGCCAGGTGCGCGACGTCGGGCTCTTCACCGTCTGCGTAACGGTGATCTTCGGGGGAGCCATTCTCGCGATTCTCGCCCCGTGGCGATCGCTGCCCTCGTGGGCTCTCGGGCTCGTGCCGGTCATCGACATGATCGCGATCGCCGCCCTGCGTGAGAGTGCTCCCCTCGCCGGTGTCGGTCTGCTCTGGGCCTTCCCCGCCATCTGGATCGGATCGACCTTCGGGGTCGGGGGAGTCGTCGCCGTTCTCATCGGCGTCTCCGCGATCGTTCTGTTCCAGCTCGTCAACGACGACGAACAACGACTCACGGCGGCGACGTTCGTCTTGCCCTTCTCCGTCGTGGCGCTGTCGGCCCTGGCACACTCGACGGCGCGTCGGGCACGAGCGCAACGCGCCCTGCTCGAGAAGCAGTCGGCCGAGCTTCGTCGCTCCGTCGAACGGGCGCGGCGGCAGGAAGACCTCGTTACCGAGGTGCTCGACGCCGTGGACTTCGGTGTCATCCGCGTCACCCGCGAGGGCGACCTCGCCGTGACGAACGAAGCTCACGCTCGGCTGCAAGCCACCGTGGACGTTCTGGGTGAGCCGATCGCGGCCTACGCTGCGGACGGCACCACCCCTGTCCCGCCGAGCGAGACCCCCCTGGCCCGAGCGCGCGCCGGAGAACTGTTCGAGGGCGAGCTCGTCTGGTTCGGTGCGCCGGGACAGGACCGGCGCGCGTTGAGCGTCACGGCGCGACGACTGTCCTCGGGGACGGACGCGGATGAGAGCACGATCGTGGTCTCACGGGACGTGACGGCGGAGGAGCAGGCACTGCGAGCGCGCGACGATCTCGTCGCCAGCGTCTCGCACGAGCTCCGTACTCCGCTCACCTCGATCATCGGGTACCTCGACCTCGCTCTCGACGACCCCGCTATCGTCGCGGAGACCCGCGACCGTCTGGAGGTCGCCGAGCGCAACGCCACGCGGTTGAGGGAGCTGGTCGCCGACATCCTGGCGATGTCCGCCTCGTCGCGCCACGGTGCCGAGTTCGATCTCATCCCCGTCGACACCGATATCGCGACGATCGTTCGCGCGGCGGTGGAGTCCCAGCAGCCACGCGCGGCGGACCATGGCATCCGAATCGACTCCTCGGGGCTCAGAGACGGGACCGCGCACGTCGATCCGCGACGCCTGCGTCAGGTCGTCGACAATCTCCTGTCGAACGCCATCAAGTACAACGTGCGCGGAGGAACGGTCACCGTCGGCGTGGAGATCAGCGCCACGTCCGTGCAGATCGCGGTCGCCGATGACGGCCCGGGTATCTCGCGGTCCGAGCAGGGGCGAGTCTTCGACCGCTTCTTCCGCGGCGACGCGGTACGGAACTCGTCTACTCACGGCAGCGGCCTGGGGCTGGCGATCAGCCGCGACATCGTCCGCGCGCACGGAGGCGAGATCACGGTCAGTTCGGCTCTCGGCAGCGGCACGACCTTCATCGTGCGCTTGCCGCGGAAAGTGGGAAGCGCATCATGATCCTCGATTCGGTGACTCTCCAGGTCGCCGCGCTCCTCGTCATCCTCGTCTCGGCGCTGATGTACGTCCTGGACACGCTCATGCTCAAGGACGGCAGCCCGGGCAGGTACTGGTCGGCTGCGTACCTGAGTGGGTGTCTCTCGGCCCTGTGCTACCTCATCGGGCTCGTCCTGCCCGGCGCATACATCGCCGTCGCGATCGGCAACGGGGTCTTCGTCGGGGCGACGGGGTTCATCTGGCTGGGTTGTCTCTCGTTCAACGGGCGGCCGATGCGCGTGCCGCTGATCGTCTGGGCCGCGGCCGTCCCGGCGGTGGCGGTTGCCGCCCTCGCGGCGGGTCCAGACGGAGGGACCTGGGCCGGCGCGGTGCCGTTCTTCCTCGGGAACGCTCTGTTCGGTGCGCTCGGCGCGATCGAGACCCGGCGCGGGGCGGTCCGCGGCCGGTGGAGTGCGGGGGGATTGACCGTGATCATGGCGATCGAGTCGCTGTGGTTCGCGACGCGCGCCGTGGTGTTCATCGCTTCCGGGCCGGAGAGCGACCTCTTCCTCGCCGTCTTCGATACGCGCGTGGCGTCTCTCCTGACCATCGTCCTCGTCGTCGCGGCCGTCATCGTGACATCGACCCTGCGATCGAGCGAATCGGCCTTCCGCGGTCATGTCGCCGCTCGAAACCTGACGGTCGACGGTGACGGCATCCTGTTCCGCGATTCGTTTCGCGGAGCCTTGGGCATCCTGCTGACGCGCGCGCGTGCGGCGGAGGAGGATCCGTGCGTCGTCTGCCTGCGAATCGACGACCTCCGCCGCGTATCGATGGCCTTCGGCCCCGAAGAAGCGGATGCCATTCTCCGCGCGTTTCGCGGGGCCGCCCGACGGCATGCTCCGACGATGGCCCTCGTCGGGGAGACGGACACCACCGGGATCACGGTGGCTTTCATCACGACGAGCGTCACCGACGTGAGCCGCGTCGCGCGGTCGCTTCGCGATCGCGTCGTGGCCGACGTCGCGGCGCTACAGACGACCGTCGCGCCCGTTGTGGGGGTCGGAGTCGCGCTCGCCGGTCAGGTCGGCTTCGACGCCGAGCGGCTCATCGAAGCTGCGGATGCGGCGGCAGCGGAGGCGGTCCTGACAGGTCGGCAGCCGTTCGGGCTCGCCTGACCGTCATTCGCCCTCGACGAGCAGCCGCACACGTTCGCGGAGTTCGCGAGGCCGGAACGGCTTCGTGAGATAGTCGTCTGCGCCGGCGTCGCGGCCCGCCCGCTCCTCGGTCTCGTCGGCTCGGGCGCTCACCATGAGAATGCGCGTGTTACTGAAGCCACGGATGCGCCGTGCCGTCTCGAACCCGTCGATACCCGGCATGCTGACGTCGAGGGTCGTCACCGCGGGGTCATGACGAGCGACCAGCTCGATGCCGTCCAAGCCGCTGGACGCCGCGTGCACCACGTACCCCGCCTGCTCGAGGACAGCGACGACCAGCGACCGGATATCGGCATCATCTTCGATGACGACCGCGAGCATCGAGTTCGGCATGATCGGACTTCCGCGGGGTGGATCGAGAAAGCCACTGCGCGGCTCCCCTCGAAATGCTAGACCACCGTTCGTGCTCGGCGGGTGTGTGGCATCCTCGACAGGTGCCCCTCCTCGCTCTCACCGGCGGCATCGCGTCGGGAAAGTCCACCGTCGCCGCCATGCTCCGAGACCGCGGCGCCGTCGTCGTGGATGCCGACGCGATCGTGCGCGACGTGCAGGCTCCGGGGTCGCCCGTTCTCGCGGCGATCGTCGACGAGTTCGGCTCCGACGTCCTCTCGGCCGACGGACAGCTCGACCGGCCTGCTCTGGGGTCGCTCGTGTTCGGTCATCCCGAGCGCCTCGCGGCGCTGAACGCCCTCGTCCACCCTGCTGTCCGACGCGAGTCGGAGCGGAGGTTCCGCGACGCTCTGGCGGCGGATTCTGCGGCGGTCGTCGTCTACGACGTCCCGCTGCTCGCGGAAGCGCGCGGCGGCGACCTGTGGGACCTGGTCGTCGTGACGCACGCGCCGGAGGAGCTGCGCGTCCGACGTCTCGTCGAGAATCGCGGGCTCAGCGAGGACGATGCCCGGGCGAGGATCAGGTCTCAGGTATCCGATGAGGATCGACTCGCGCTCGCGGATGTCGTGATCGATACGACCGCGGATATCGCGGACACCCGGCGTCAGGTCGACGACCTCTGGCAGAGGATCGCCCCCTCTCACTGACGGCGTTCGTGGTGGGCGAACGCAAGCCGACCCCGATGTCGGAGGCCCCGCCTACGCTGGAATCATGCAGGCCACGCGATCCGTTCGTCCCTTCGAGGTCATCAGCGAGTACAGCCCGTCCGGTGACCAGCCGCAGGCGATCGCCGACCTCGCCGCGCGCATCAACGCCGGCGAGACCGACGTCGTGCTCCTCGGCGCCACCGGTACCGGCAAGTCCGCCACGACGGCGTGGCTGGTGGAACAGGTCCAGCGTCCGACACTGGTCCTGGCGCACAACAAGACCCTGGCGGCGCAGTTGGCGAACGAGTTCCGCGAGCTTCTGCCCAACAACGCCGTGGAGTACTTCGTCTCGTACTACGACTACTACCAGCCCGAGGCGTACGTTCCCCAGACCGATACGTTCATCGAAAAGGACTCGTCGATCAACGCCGAGGTCGAGCGCCTTCGTCACTCGACGACGAACTCGCTCCTGTCGCGCCGCGACGTGGTGGTCGTGTCGACGGTGTCGTGCATCTACGGCCTGGGCGCGCCCGAAGAGTATCTGCGCGCGATGGTGGCTCTGCAGGTGGGGGAGCGCTACGACCGTGACGCGCTCATCCGCAAGTTCATCTCGATGCAGTACAACCGCAACGACGTCGATTTCTCGCGAGGCAACTTCCGCGTGCGTGGCGACACGATCGAGATCATCCCGGTGTACGAGGAGTACGCCATCCGTATCGAGATGTTCGGTGATGAGATCGAGGCGCTCTATACGCTGCACCCGCTGACGGGCGATGTCATCGAGAAGATGGATTCCGTGCCGATCTTCCCCGCGTCGCACTACGTGGCCGGTACCGAGACGGTTCAGCGCGCGATCGGCACCATCGAGCATGAGCTCGAAGAGCGTCTGAAAGAGTTCGAGTCGCAGGGCAAGCTGTTGGAGGCGCAGCGACTGCGCATGCGCACGACCTTCGACCTCGAGATGCTGCAGCAGCTCGGCTTCTGCTCCGGCATCGAGAACTACTCGCGGCACATGGACGGCCGCGTGGCGGGCGAGCCGCCGCACACGCTGCTCGACTTCTTCCCCGACGACTTCCTGCTCGTGATCGATGAGTCCCACGTGACCGTTCCCCAAATCGGTGCCATGTACGAGGGTGACGCGTCCCGTAAGCGCACTCTGGTCGAGCACGGTTTCCGGCTCCCGAGCGCAATGGACAACCGTCCTCTTCGCTGGGATGAGTTCAAAGAGCGCGTCGGGCAGACCGTCTACCTCTCGGCGACGCCGGGGCGTTACGAGATGGGCATCGCCGACGGTGTGGTCGAGCAGATCATCCGACCGACCGGCCTCGTCGACCCCGAGATCATCGTCAAGCCGTCGAAGGGACAGATCGACGATCTCCTCGAAGAAATCCGTGTCCGGGTCGAACGAGACGAGCGCATCCTCGTCACGACATTGACGAAGAAGATGGCCGAGGAGCTCACGGACTTCCTCGGGGAGCACGGCGTGCGCGTCCGATATCTGCATTCGGATGTCGACACGCTGCGACGCGTAGAACTGCTCACCGAGCTGCGCGCCGGTGTGTACGACGTGCTCGTCGGCATCAACCTCCTCCGCGAGGGTCTCGACCTGCCCGAGGTCTCTCTCGTCGCGATTCTCGACGCAGACAAGGAGGGGTTCCTGCGCAGCGGAACGTCGCTCATCCAGACCATCGGGCGCGCGGCCCGTAACGTGTCGGGCGAGGTGCACATGTACGCCGACAAGATCACCGATTCGATGCGGAACGCGATCGACGAGACCGAGCGCCGCCGCGAGAAGCAGATCGCCTACAACAAAGAGCACGGGATCGATCCCCAGCCTCTGCGGAAGAAGATCGCGGATATCACCGAGGTCTTGAACCGTGAGGCGACCGACACCAAGAAGCTCCTGTCGCGCAACGACAAGGGAGCCAAGGGCAAGTCGCCGACGCCCCAGCTCCGACGCACGGGTATCGCCGCCGAAGGCGCGGATCAGCTCGAGTCCACGATCGCCGACCTGACGCAGCAGATGCTCGCCGCCGCCGCCGAGTTGAAGTTCGAGCTCGCCGGGCGGCTGCGTGACGAGGTGCAGGATCTCAAGAAGGAGCTCCGAGCGATGGAGCGGGCAGGACACGCCTGATCGGCGGACCGCGATGCAGCAGCGTATGACGCTCGTGACGCTCGGCGTCGGAGACCTCGACCGGGCGATCGCCTTCTACTCGCGTCTCGGGTGGATGCCACATCCGACGTCCGTCGAGGGCGAGGTGGCGTTCTTCGATCTCGGAGGGATGGTGCTCGCCCTGTGGGACCGACAGAAGCTCGCCGCAGACTCCGGCGTTCCGGACGGCGGCGGGTGGGGAGGCGTGACACTCGCGCACAACGTCCGTGACAGCGGAGAGGTCGACGCGATCGTCGACTCCGCGGTCGCGGCCGGTGCCACGCTCGCCCGGGCGGGAGCGGCCACACCCTGGGGCGGGTATTCCGGGGTCTTCGTCGACCCGGACGGCCACCCGTGGGAGATCGCGGTCAACCCCGGTTGGCCGCTCGATGAGGACGGTCGTCCGCAGCTCTGACCGGCGGTGCTCCGCGGTGACCGGGGGTCAGGGCTGCATCGGCCCGCCCATCACTCAGGGGCAGTGGAGGAGGGGTTTCGGACCGGTCCGATCGACCGAGTGCTCCGCCATGGCGTGTCCGCAGAGCGGGCACGGGCGTCCGGTGCGGACGGGCTCCGGGTCGGTGTCGTAGGGACCGACCGATGCCGGGCCCGCGACGCGGATCAGCCGGGAGTTGAGGTACTGGTACCAGCCGCCGGCTTCGCGCACGCGGTCGCGCAGCGGCGGCCGATCGGCATCCCTTCGTGTCATGATTATTAGTGTACTAACTATTTTGAGAGGGGGCGCATGGACGATCTGCTCAAACTGGAGAACCAGGTGTGCTTCGCGCTGGTCACGGCGGCGCGCAACGTGGTGTCGATCTATCGCCCGGTGCTCGAGCCTCTGGGGCTGACGCATCCCCAGTACCTCGTGATGCTGGCGCTCTGGGAGGAGGCGCCGCGATCGCTCGGCACCCTGGCTACGGAACTGGCGATGGAGCCGGCCACCCTGTCGCCGTTGGTGAAGCGCCTGGAAGCGCAAGGGCGGGTGGTGCGCACCCGCCGCGCGGACGACGAGCGGATGCTCGACATCGCCCTCACCGAAGAGGGAGCCGCGCTCCGCGCCGCGGCGCTCGAGGTGCCCGGAAAGATCATGGCTCGCGTCGGCGTCGACGAGAGCGCGCTCGTCGCGCTGCGGGACGGCCTCGCTCCCTTTGCGGCTCGACCGCGCGACTGACAACCCTTCCGCGCACGGCGAGCAAGGCGAGAACCTTCGCACATCCGTGCGCCCCGGGCGAACCCGGGACCGATGTCGGAGGCCCGACCTAGACTTAACAGGTGCCCATCGTTCCCGTCGTTCCCGCCCCGTCCTCGGCCCCTTCCGGCTCCAGCGGAAAGCTCAGCGTCCGTGGCGCTCGCGTCCACAACCTGAAGGACGTCGACCTCGACATCCCCCGCGATTCGCTCGTCGTCTTCACCGGCCTCTCGGGTTCGGGTAAGTCCAGCCTCGCGTTCGACACGATCTTCGCAGAGGGCCAGCGTCGCTATGTCGAGTCGCTGAGCGCGTACGCGCGCCAGTTCCTCGGACAGGTCGATCGCCCCGACGTCGACTTCATCGAAGGGCTCAGCCCCGCGGTCTCGATCGACCAGAAGTCGACCAACCGCAACCCGCGATCGACGGTCGGCACGATCACCGAAATCCACGACTACATGCGCCTCCTGTGGGCGCGCATCGGTGTGCCGCACTGTCCCGAATGCGGCGCGCGGATCCAGCGGCAGACCGTTCAGCAGATCGCCGACCAACTCATGGAGCTGCCCGAGCGCACTCGCTATCAGATCGTCGCGCCCGTCGTGACGCAGAAGAAGGGCGAGTTCGTCGACCTGTTCAAGGAGCTGAGCGCGAAGGGCTACGCGCGCGCCGTGGTCGATGGCGAACTCGTGCAGCTCTCCGAGCCGCCCACGCTGAAGAAGAGCTACAAGCACGACATCGCCGTGGTGGTCGACCGACTGGTGGCATCCGGAGACAATCTGAGCCGTGTGACCGACTCGGTCGAGACGGCCATGGGTCTTGCCGGCGGCATCATGCAGGTGAACTTCGTCGACGAAGAGGGCGACGACGCCTGGCAGTCGTTCTCCGAGAAGCTCGCCTGCCCGAACGGCCACCCCCTGCAGCTCACCGAGATCGAGCCCCGCACCTTCTCGTTCAACGCCCCGTTCGGCGCGTGCCCCGTGTGCTCGGGCCTCGGCACGCGCATGTCGGTCGACGTCGACCTGATGCTCGGCGACGAGGAACTGTCGATCCGCGATGGGGCGATCCTCCCGTGGACCACGCAGGGCAAGGGCCTCTTCCAGTACTACGAACGGTTGCTCGAGGGCCTCGCCCGCGACCTGAAGTTCTCGCTCGATACCCCGTGGAAAGACCTCTCGCACGACGTGCAGCAAGCCGTGCTGCGCGGAGAGAACTACAAGGTCACGGTCAAGTGGAAGAACCGCTACGGCCGCGAGATGCGCTACTCGTCCGGCTTCGAGGGCGTCGTCCCCTACATCGAGCGTCAGTACCTCCAGGCCGAGTCCGACGCGCAGCGCCAGCGGTGGTCGGAATACCTTCGCGAGGTGCCGTGTGCCGTGTGCGATGGCGACCGTCTGAAGCCCGAAGTGCTCGCGGTGCTCGTCGACAACACGTCGATCGCGGCAGCGTCGCGGATGAGCCTTGCCGATGCGCGGGAGTTCTTCTCGAAGCTCACCCTCACCGACCGCGAGGCGACGATCGCGGCGGCGGTCCTCCGCGAGATCCGCGCGCGCCTCGACTTCCTCCTGCAGGTGGGCCTGAACTACCTCAGCCTGGGTCGGGCGGCGGGAACGCTGTCGGGTGGGGAGGCGCAGCGCATCCGGCTCGCGACCCAGATCGGGTCCGGCTTGACCGGTGTGCTGTACGTGCTCGACGAGCCGTCGATCGGTCTGCATCAGCGCGACAACCGTCGCCTCATCCAGACGCTCGAGACGCTCCGCGACCTGGGCAACACCCTCATCGTCGTCGAGCACGACGAAGAGACCATCCACGCGGCCGACTGGGTCGTCGACATCGGCCCCCGCGCGGGCGTCGACGGGGGAAACGTCGTGCATTCAGGGCCGCTCGCCGAGCTGCTGGACGACGAACGGTCCCTTACCGGCGCGTATCTCTCGGGGCGCCGCGCGATCGAAGCGCCGAAGAAGCGGCGCAAGATCGACAAGAAGCGTCAGGTCACCGTCGTGGGTGCCCGCGAGAACAACCTGCAGAACGTCACGGTCGACTTCCCCCTGGGGGTGCTCACGTCGGTGACCGGCGTGAGCGGTTCCGGCAAGTCGACGCTGGTGAACGGCATCCTGTACGAGGTCCTCGCCTCGAAACTCAACGGTGCGCGTCGTGTGCCCGGCAAGCACACCCGAGTCACGGGCCTCGACAACCTCGACAAGGTCGTCCACGTCGACCAGGCGCCGATCGGTCGCACCCCGCGCTCGAACCCGGCCACCTATACGGGGGTGTTCGACCGTATCCGGAGCCTGTTCGCCGAGACGCCCGAGGCGAAGGTGCGCGGCTATCAGGCCGGGCGCTTCAGCTTCAACGTCAAGGGCGGTCGCTGCGAGGCCTGCTCGGGTGACGGCACGCTGAAGATCGAGATGAACTTCCTGCCCGACGTGTACGTCGACTGCGAGGTCTGCCACGGCAAGCGGTACAACCGCGACACCCTCTCGGTGCACTACAAGGGCAAGAACATCGCCGAGGTGCTCGAGATGCCGATCTCGGAGGCCGCTGAGTTCTTCGAGCCCATCCAGGCGATCCACCGCTATCTCAAGACCCTCGTCGACGTCGGCCTGGGGTACGTACGTCTGGGACAGTCGGCGACGACGCTGTCGGGCGGCGAGGCGCAGCGCGTCAAGCTCGCCACCGAGCTCCAGCGCCGCAGCAACGGCCGGTCGATCTACGTGCTCGACGAGCCGACGACGGGTCTGCACTTCGAAGACGTCTCGCTTCTGCTGAAGGTGCTCAACGGTCTTGTCGACAAGGGCAACACCGTGATCGTCATCGAGCACAACCTCGACGTCATCAAGAGCTCGGACTGGGTCATCGACCTCGGTCCCGAGGGCGGTGCCGGCGGCGGCACGATCGTCGCGACCGGCACGCCCGAACAGGTGGCGAAGGTCGAGGCGAGTCACACGGGGGCCTTCCTCGCCGAGCTCCTCGAAACCGGGCGCACGGGTGCGCAGCGCAAAACGGCGGCGTCGGCCGACCTCGCTCGAGAGCCTGAGCTGGCCGGCCAGGGGGTCTGAGCCGTGGCATCCCGAGAACGGGTGTCGCACCTGCCGTACCGGCCGAAGCCCGGCGAGATCCCCACGAACCCGGGGGTGTACCGTTTTCGCGACGCCGAGGGGAGAGTGCTCTACGTCGGTAAGGCCAAGAACCTCCGGGCTCGCCTGTCGAACTACTTCGCCCCCCTGCATTCGCTTCACGAGCGCACGCGCCGCATGGTCACCACCGCGGCGAGCGTGGAGTGGACGGTCGTCCCGAGCGACGTCGACTCACTGCAGCTCGAGTACATGTGGATCAAGGAGTTCGATCCGCCGTTCAACGTCAGGTACAAGGACGACAAGTCGTACCCCTACATGGCGATCACCCTCGCCGATGAGGCCCCCCGCGTCATCGTGACACGAAATCACAAGATCCGCGGCGCCAAGTACTTCGGGCCGTACCCGAAGGTGTGGGCGGTCCACGACACGATCGACCTGATGATCAAGGTCTTCCCGATCCGCACATGCAGCGACTCGTCGTACAAGAAGGCGATGCAGTCGGGGCGTCCGTGCTTCCCCGGGCAGATCGGCCGTTGCGGCGGGCCCTGCTCGATGAAGGTGACGATCGAGGAGCACCGTGCGATCGTCGACGACTTCGTCGCGTTCATGTCGGGCGGTGATCAGCGCTTCGCGAAGCAGCTGACCGCCCGCATGAAAGAGGCGTCCGCGGCGATGGACTATGAGTCGGCCGCCCTTTACCGCGACCGCCTGCAGGCGATCGAGGCCGTGCTCGGCAAGAGTGCCCTCGTGCTGGCGTCCGACACCGACGCCGACCTGTTCGGCATCGCCGAGGACGAGCTCGCGGCGACCGTGCAGCACTTCGTCGTCCGGGGCGGCCGCGTGCGCGGTGTTCGAGCGACGACGATCGAGAAAGAGATCGACATCTCGGGCGCCGACCTCGTCGACCAGGTGCTGCAGCGCACCTACGGAGACGCGGATGCCACGGACATCCCGCGCCAGGTCCTGGTACCCGAGTTGCCCGACGACGCCGATCAACTCGAGGCCTGGCTGCGGGAGCGACGAGGTCGCCCCGTCACTCTGCAAGTGGCCCAACGGGGTCGGAAGGCCGACCTCCTGAAGACCGCGACGCTGAACGCGCAGCAGGCTCTCATGCTGCACAAGACGCGCCGCACGAGCGATTACGTGGCCCGCTCGCAGGCGCTCACCGACCTCCAGGAGGCGCTCGGGCTCACCGAGGCACCGCTGCGCATCGAGTGCTTCGACGTCTCGCACCTCTCGGGCACGAATGTCGTGGCATCCATGGTCGTGTTCGAAGACGGCTTGCCACGGAAGGACCAGTACCGGTCGTTCGGGGTTGCCGAGACGACGGACGACACCGACTCGATGTACCAAGTGCTGACCCGACGGCTCGCCTACCTCGACCGGCCCGATGAGGACGAGCCCGAGACGATCGGGGGCGCGATCGTGGCAGCTCCCGATTCCGCGGAGGCGACGGCCGACGGCGAGGTCGTGACGGCGCGAAAGCGGCCGCGATTCGCCTATCGACCTCAGCTGCTGGTGGTCGACGGCGGGCAGCCGCAGGTCGCGGCCGCCGCGCGGGCCCTGGCGGATGCCGGACACGAAGAGATCGCGCTGTGCGGCATCGCCAAGCGCCTCGAGGAGGTGTGGTTGCCGGGGGAGGAGTACCCGGTCATCCTGCCGCGCACCTCGGAGGCGCTGTATCTGCTCCAGCGCCTGCGCGATGAGGCCCACCGGTTCGCCATCGTCCACCAGCGCAAACGTCGTAAGCGCGACATCACCAGTGTGCTGGCCGAGGTCCCCGGTCTCGGCGACACCCGGATCAAGGCCCTGCTGCGTCACTTCGGCTCGGTCACGGCCCTCAAGAACGCCACGCCCGACGAGATCACGGCGCTGCCCGGCATCGGCCCGGCTCTGGCCGAGGCGATCCACGCGCACCTGTCTCGATAGGCTGGACACGACGACAGGAGGCGACCGCGATGGAACCGGGGCGCGACGAACCAGGGGACGTGCTGATCGTCACGGGCATGTCGGGAGCCGGTCGTTCGACCGTGGCCAACGCCCTCGAAGACCTCGACTGGTACGTCGTCGACAACCTCCCCCCGCAGATGCTCCGCCCTCTGCTCGAACTCGCGGAACTGGCGGGTGGCGCCGTGCCGAGGGTCGCGGTGGTGGTCGACGTCCGCGGGCGCACGCTGTTCAGCGACCTGCCCGAAGCGCTGCGGTCGTTGCAGGCCGGTCGGCAAGTGCGGCTGGTGTTCCTCGACGCCTCCGATGCGGTGCTCGTCCGGCGGTTCGAAGCCGTCCGCCGTCCGCACCCGCTGCAGGGGGAGGGGACGATCCTCGACGGCATCCGCCGCGAACGCGACCGCCTCGCCCCGGTGCGGGAAGCGGCCGACATCGTCATCGACACGTCGATGTTCAACGTCCACCAGCTGTCTCTGCGCGCGGTGCAACTCTTCGGCGAAGAGGGAGCGGCGCGGCACACGGTGACGCTGATGAGCTTCGGTTTCAAGTACGGGCTGCCGCCCGACGTCGATCTGGTCGCGGACATGAGGTTCCTGCCGAACCCGTTCTGGAACGAGGAGCTGCGCCCGCTCACGGGAGAAGATCCCGCCGTGCGGGCGAACGTCCTGGGGCAGGAGGGAGCCACGGAATTCCTCGAGGCGTACGCGGCGGCGCTGCGCCCCGTGCTCGAGGGATACCAGCGCGAGAACAAGCGCCACTCGGTCGTGGCCATCGGGTGCACGGGTGGGAAGCACCGGTCGGTGGTCATGTCCCGTGAGCTCGCTGAGCGTTTGGAGGAGATCCCGGGGGTGGCCGTTCGCGTGGCTCACCGCGACCTCGGCCGCGAGTAGGCTGTACCCTCGCTCCACCGCCCCCACCC
>NZ_LDRU01000006.1 GCF_001476285.1 Microbacterium testaceum
GGGTGGGGGAGCCGTCGGCGGGACGGCCGCGGGTGCCTGCTGTTCGGCCGGGCGTGCTGCCGGGAAGGACGGGCCCACGCTGTCCTGTCGCGGGGCGGCACCAGCGGTCCCGGCGGCGCGGGGCCGGCGCAGAAGCGCCTCGATGCGCGCGCGCAGCTCGCGCGGTCGGAACGGTTTCACGACGTACTCGTCGGCACCGGCGCCGAGTCCGAGGACGACGTCGGCCTCCTCCTCGAGCCCGGTCAGCATGATGATGTACGTGTCGCTCTGCGCCCGGATCCGTCGCGCGGCTTCGAAGCCGTCGATGCCCGGCATGTTGACGTCGAGAGTGGTGATGAGGGGCTGATAGGCGATGACGGCGCGAACCCCGTCGATGCCGTTGCCGACGGAGACCGTCGAGAAACCGGCCGCTTCCAAGACCTCGACGAGGAGATGACGGATATCCGGATCGTCTTCCACGATCACGGCCGTCTTCAGCATCTCCGTGCTGTCGCTCATCGCACCCACTCTTCTGGTTCGCACGAAAACGTGCCCACGTTCTCCCCCGAGACGCGGCGGCCACACGGACCGAGCCACATCTTTACACACTTTCGCGGGCCCCTGGGTGGCCCGGGGGCCGTTCGATGGGTGGTGTCAGCGGCTCTCACGCGTGAGTTCGACAGCGGCGGCGGGCCACCAGGTGCCCGCGGGAGGTCCTCCGTTGCATTCGCCATCGCTCTCGCCGGGGGGCTTGATCCACAGGGTCGTGTCGACGACTCCGTCGCCGAAGGAGCCGCCCGCCGGCCCGACGAGCCGTCCCGCAGGGTTGCACCACTCGGAACCGGCCGGGCCGGCGCCGTTGCGGGAGGTGTCGATGACCGCGTGGGTTCCCCCGAGGCGCTCGGAGAGGGCATGCGCGTAAGCGAACTCCGCGGCGGTGTCCTGATAGTTCGACACGTTCAGCGCCACCCCGCGCACGTCGCCGATGAGTCCCGTGGCCGAGATCAACGAGGCCATCTCGTCGACCGGATGCCACGCGGAGTGCCCGCCGTCGAGGTAGATCCAGGTGTTCGTTCCGCGGATGTTCTCCACGGCGGTCCTGAGGTAGCTCGCGCGGTCTCCTTGGGAACCGCACGAGGACGACAGTGCGATGCTGTCGGGCTCGAGGATCACGATCTTCTGTACGTCGGGTGCGTTGCGAAGCGCATCGCCGATCCGCGAGGTCCAGTCGCGGTAGGCGTCGGGGTCGAGTCCGCCGGCCGAGTGATTGCCGCAGTCACGGTCCGGCAGTCCGTATACGGCGACAGAGAGCGCGGCATCCTGATCCCGCGCCTCGGAGGCGAGATGTGCGACGCGGTCCCAGACCTCGTCGACGGGGTCGATCTCGGGGGTCAGCCAGTACGTCGTGGGCTGAGCGGCGAGCCACGTGGCGGCGGCGGATTCCTCGGGCGTGGCCGAGGCATCGCCGGCGGCTTTCGCGGCCTTCGACTCATCCGGGGCGACGATGCGCGTGTCGACGGCGGGTGGACGGGCGGCGAGGGTCTGGAAGAGCGAGGACACGAGGTTCCCCACCACGGCTATCGCGGCGATGAGCGCGACGACGACCACCACGGCACCCACCAGGAAAACGACCCGAGGAATGCGACGGCGCTGCCGGCTCGGACGATGCGCTCTCCCCACGCAGTGGACTCTATCCGAGCATGGGTTCGTCGAGGGCGGCGTTCCTTCGCGGGTAATTAATCAATGGTCGACATGTACTCTTTATTCGTGGGAAAACTGGTTTACAACGCGTTGGGTCATTCCTTCGACATCGAGGACCGAACGCTTTCCCACTTGCGCATGGTGTTCATGAACAAGCTGCGCCGCGGAGAGCCTTTCATGTTCCATTTCCCGGTCGGGGACGGAAGCGGGACGCGGACGCTCTGGATTCACCCGTCGATTCCGCTCGTCTTCCACTTCTACGGCAGTCGAGCGCCGCAGCTGAACCGCCGCTGGATCGACGAGCTCATGCATGAAGCGAGCTCGGCGAACGGATTGACGGTGATAGCCGAACCGGAGCCGGATTCGCCCGAGGCTCGCTCGGCCTAACGCTTCAGCTGCATTCGGCGTCGACGACCTCGCGCACCTGGTCGAGGAATGTCGCGATGTGGTCGGCCGCGTCCGCCGGGAGAGTGAGAGCGAACTCTCGGATTCGCGCGGTGACGGGATCGATGGCGTCGGCGTCGACGGATCGATCGAAGGGCACGACGAACTTGCTGCGCCGGTCGTCCGGGTTCGCGATGAACCCGATCAGACCGCCGGCGTGGAGCCGGTCGAGCATCCCTGTCACCGATGCGGTCGACACCCCGAGCGCCTGAGCGATCTCCGTCGGCGTCACCGTCTGTCCGTCATCGGCGCGCTCGAGGATCAACCTCATCGCTGCCCGGGCGTTCTCGCTCGGGCCGCAATCGGTCTGGCGTCGACGGGCGAGGCGTGCCTCGGCCAGGCGCAGACGCTCGACGGCGCGGGCGGCAACCGTCGAAGGGTCGTCGTTCTCCACGATTGTCATCGTTCTCCTGTCGCCCAGACCGCCCGATCGCACAGTCTAGTTAGGCAAACGAGAATCACGCATGCCTATGGATCTCGCGGGATAGCGGATAGTTCATTTCGGGACGTGGAAAAGTCACTCTTCGTGCTAGGAGATAGTTAGGGAATCTAGTAAAATTTTTGTTACGACGAACTCTGGAAGGAGGCCCGCGATGGGCTCCTTGTTCTACGGGTCCTCCGCGGACCCCATCCAGATGCCGGACCGCGTGTTGGCGCACGTCAAAGTCGTGATCGCGACGAAGCTCCGACGGGGGGAGAGCTTCACCCTCTCGTGGCGGCATCCCGAAGGCGAGACCGTGGGACGGAGCACGATCTGGCTCCAGCCCTCGATCCCGCTGCGTTTCGTCTTCGGCGATAGTGAGCCCGAGATGCTCGATCCGTCTCTGCTCCAGTTGTACGCCAACTCGGCGAACTCGTCCGGCGGACTGACCGTCGACATCGGTGCGACGGAACGGTCCGCCCCACTGCCCGCGTAGGTCCTGGTCAGATCGAAGCGACGGCGCGACGGCGCGCGATCAGCGACACCCACTCCCACGCCGGGCACCGCGGGACGCCCCGCGCCACGACGTGCTCCCACGCCTCGACGTACACCTCTTCGAGAAGCAGCGCGGACCGTGTCGCATTCCGCGTCAGGACCAGAAGCACGGCATGGATGCGGGGAGCAGTGAGGTCGTAGAACGCGCCGAAGGCGTCACGGTCTCCCGCTGAGGCGCGCGTGAGGAGGGTGTCGGCATCCGCGTCATCGGTCGCCGCCGGCGGCATCTCCGTGATGGTCATGCGCTCCTCCTCCCGCTGGTGGTCACAGTCAAACGCCGTCCTGCGGGCGGAGGCCGGGGGTTGCGCGAACCGACCTCCTCGCGTAGGCGCCGGTGACGGTTCACCCCGCCGCGCGCCCGCCCGTCAAGCCCGCGTTCGACGTGAGCGGCGGAGCCTACGGTGAGGTCATGAAATCGCTCGTACGGTGGACGCTCGCAGCGGCCATGATCTTCGCCGGCGCCTCGCACCTGACGTTTGCGCGTCGCGACTTCCAGGCCCAGGTGCCCGACGCTCTCGTGGAACGGCTTCCCCTCGATCGCGACCTGGTGGTCGTGGCATCCGGAGTCGTCGAAGCGGGCTTCGGTCTCGCCCTGATCGCTCTTCCGCGGGAACGTCGGCGGATCGGCGCGGCTCTTGCGGCCTTCTTCATCGCGATCTTCCCCGGGAACGTCGATCAGTGGCGAAAGCGGCGCTCGGCCTTCGGGCTCGACACGGACCGCAAGCGCTTCACGCGTCTGTTCTTCCAGCCCGCGCTCGTGGCCGCGGCGTGGTGGTCTACGCGCTGACATACGTATGAAGTCCGTCGTGAGCCTCGAGCTCACCTTCGACCAATCATCGGATGCCGCGGTGCGACGCGAGTGGGACGCCCTGCTCGCGGCCGGCTTGCCCAGTCAGGCGCAGCACACCGGCGCGAGCAATCGCCCGCACGTGACGATGCTGGTGCGCTCCTCCCTGAACGAGATCGACGGTTCGACGTTCGAGGACGGGCTGCCCCTGGGCCTGACGCTCGGGGCTCCCGTGCTTTTCGGCCGGGGACGGAGCCGAGTGCTCGCCCGTTCGGTCGTTCCGTCGGCGGCCCTGCTGCGCCTGCATGCCGCCGTCCACGCCGAAGCGGGAGCGATCGAGGAGGACGATCACACCGCTCCGGGCGCATGGACGCCCCACGTCACTCTCGCGCGCCGCGTTCCTCTCGAGCATCTCTCCGAGGCGTTGACCGTCGTGGCCGCAGCCGGTGGCGGCGAGCTGTCCGTGCGGGCGACGTGCCTGCGGCGCTGGGATGCCGCTGATCGCACCATCACGCACATAGCCGGACGTGGCACCCTGGAACCGTGCTGACCGACGATGCGCTCTCCTTCCTCCGCGAGTACCACCTCGCGACGCTGTCGACCGTGGGGCGACGGGGGAGGATCCACGCCGTGCCCGTCGGGTTCACCTACGAGGACGGCGTGGTGCGGATCATCGGATCCCGTGGGACGCAGAAGTTCGTCAACGCCGAGCGCAGCGGCCGCGCGGCGGTGTGCTCCGTCGACGGGGCTCGATGGATCAGCTTCGAGGGTCCGGCACGCGTCACCGACGACCCCGAGGCGGTCGCACACGCCGTCGAGCTGTACGCGGCGCGTTACCGCCAGCCGCGCGTCAATCCCGAGCGCGTCGTGCTCGAGATGACCGTCGAGCGCGTCCTCGGCTCTCAGCCGTTCCGCGCCTGAGCGGCGTACCCTGGAGACATGTCCCCCGTCTCCTCGTCGATGCCCACCGGGCGTGAGGGGGTCGTCGGCGTGCGAAACGCCGGCGGCAGAGGCGCCGACCGCGCCGTTTCTCTCGCCGGCTGACCGGCGCCGGCGCGGGCCCGACATCTCGGGTCGCGCCCTTCCGCCCACCGCCCCCCTCGGGCGGCCGGGCTCCGCTCGCGCGCAGCACTGCTGCGCGCGGCATTCTGCTGCACGGCCGATGGTCGCGCAGCCCATCGACGGGATTCCTTCATGCACGCTCTCACCCCTGCCTCCGTACGCTCTTCGTTCGTCAATGTCTCGACGCGCGAACGCAGCGCCCTGGTCATCCCCACCGATCTCGACGGGAACGACTGGGACCGCTTGGACTATTTCGGTTGGCGCGACCCCAAGACGCCCCTCCTCGGGTTCGTCGTCGCCGAGATCGACGGAAAGCCGGTCGGTCTGCAGCTGCGCCAGGCCGAGCAGCCCACGCGGTCACGTCCGCAGTGCTCCTGGTGCGCCGACGTGACGCTGCCCAACGACGTCGTCTTCTTCGCCGCTCGGCGCGCGGGCAAGGCGGGCCGCGCGGGAAACACCGTGGGCACCCTGCTCTGCGCGAACTTCGAGTGCTCGCGGAACGTCCGGCGTCTCGATCCTCCGGCGTACCTCGGGCACGATGCCGCGGCCGCACGGGACCGCCGCATCGAGGGTCTGCGCGCGCACGTCGACAGCTTCTTCCGCGACCTGCGCGACGGAGCCTGAGGACACCGATGCCCCTGCCGCCGCACAAGCTCGGCGGCGGGGGTGCGGGCGCATCGACCCGCGGACTGCGATACTCGACGCGATGTCTCGCGCCGTCCCCCGCCCGATCGCGCTCCTCGTCGCGATCGCCGTGGCGGGCGCAGCGGTGACGGCGTGCGCGCCCGCATCGACGGCATCCCTCCCTCCGGCAACCGCCCCCTGCCAGGCCGGGGCCGTCGAGGTGCCTCCGGGGGCAGACGCCCTGCAGAGCGCGCTGGATGCCGCCGTCCCGGGCGATGTGCTCCAGCTGTCGCCCACAACATACTCCGGGCGGTTCGTCGTATCGAAGGCGGGGACGACGGAGAGGCCGATCGTCCTGTGCGGCTCATCCGGCTCGGTCATCGACGCGGGTGGCACGGAGGACGGGTACGCGCTCCACCTCGACGGCGCGTCGTTCTGGCACGTGCAGGATCTGAGCGTGCGCGGCGGGCAGAAGGGAGTGGTCCTGGATGCCGCCTCCCACACCGAACTGTCTGGACTGAACATCTCCGGCGTCGGACAGGAGGGGCTGCACCTGCGGTCCGCGAGCAGCGACAACCTCGTGCACGACATCGTGGTCGAGCGCACCGGGCTCACCGACCCGAAGTACGGAGAGGGCGTGTACGTCGGCTCGGCGCAGTCGAACTGGTGCCGCTACACCTCGTGCGAGCCTGACCGCAGTGACCGCAACGTGTTCGAGCGGATCGAGGTGCGCGGCACCACCGCGGAGGCGCTCGACGTCAAGGAGGGTACGACCGGGGGAGTCGTCCGCGCCTCCGTCCTGACGGTGGGTCCGGATGCCGTGGTCGACAGCGCGGTCGACCTGAAGGGCAACGGCTGGACGATCGACGACACCACCGTCACGGGGCCGGTGGACGCGGTCTCCGTGCACGTCATCCTTCCGCCGTGGGGCGCGGAGAACACGGTGACGGCGAGCAGCCTGCAGTCGGGAGCGGGCGGATTCGGCGTGCATGTCGTCGGCGACGCCCGGTCGGCGGGCAACATCGTCTCCTGCGACAACAGCGTCACGGCGGGCGCGTCCCTGGCCAACATTCCCTGCCGGTGAGCTTCTCGCGGTACCCTTCAGTGTCTTCCCCCGGACATCCAGTCGCGTTACCCGACGCGCGAGGGGGAGAGTGATGGCCAACGCGTCCTTCGGCGAGCAGCTGATGTGGGTGCTGCCATTCGGCTACCTCGGCATCGTCTCGTGGGGTTTCTGGCTCGTCCGGAAGATCCTCGCCGCGACCGCGCGTCCCGTGAAGAACCTCTACCGGACGACGACCACCGTTGTGGTCCCCTCGTTCCACGAGGATCCCGATGTGCTTCTGCGGTGCCTGCAGACGTGGGTCCGGCAGGGTCCCTCCCGCATCATCATCGTTCTCGACGTGGCCGACGTGGAGGCGCAGACCCGAATCGAGGCACTCGCTCTGCCGACGGTCGATGTCGTGATGTTCCATCACCGGGGGAAGCGTTCGGCGCTGGGGGTCGGCATCCGCATGGTCGACACCGAACTCACCCTCTTCGTCGACTCCGACACCGCGTGGGAGGACGGGATGCTGGATGCCGTCCAGATGCCGTTCATCGACCCCGCGGTCGGAGCGGTGAGCACGCGCCAGAACGTCTACCTGCCGAAGTCCAGCGTATGGCGGCGCGTGGCGGACTGGATCATCGACCTGCGCTACACCGACTACGCCCCCGCGATGGGCCGCTTCGGCGGCATCATCTGCGCGTCCGGTCGGACCGCCGCCTATCGCACCTCGGTGATCCAGCCTCGGGTGGAGGACCTCGAGCACGAGATCTTCCTCGGCAAGGAGTGCGTCGCGGGCGACGACGGTCGTATGACCTGGCTGGTGCTCTCGCAGGGCTTCCGCGTCGCCCACCAGGACAGCGCACGCGCCCTTTCGATGTTCCCCGGGACGTTCCGCGCGTTCGTCAAGCAACGCGTCCGGTGGAGTCGCAACTCCTTCCGCTGCTATCTCACGGCCATCCGCCACGGCTGGGTCTTCAAGGTGCCGCTGATCTCGCAGATCACGATGATGCAGATCCTGCTGACGCCGTTCACGATGTTCGTCGCTCTGGCGTACGTGGCTCTGGCCGCGCGCGCGGAGCATCCCCTGCTGGGGCTCGGCCTCGCGGTCGTCTGGCTGTTCGTCGGTCGCGGCATCCGCGGGATGTCGCACCTGTGGCGGCGTCCCGAGGACATCGTCCTGCTGCCGCTCGTCACGCTCGTCATCATCTTCATCTCGCTCCCGATCAAGGTCTACGCCTTGTTCACCATGAACAAGCAGGGGTGGCTGACACGATCGGCCGACACCCAGGGTGGCGAGGGGCAGACGGAGGCGAGCCTCGGTGGCGAGGGGCAGTCCGCCGAGAGCCTCGGGCTCGTGCCGCAGACGACGGAGGTGACCCGTGACCGATGAGGGAGGGATCACCGCCCACGAACGCGGGGACAGCCACTTCGCGTTCCGCGGCGTCGCGCGGGTCGTCATGGTGGTCGCCGTGGTCGTCCTCGTGGCGGGGGTCATTCTCGCGGGCAACTTCATCCACACGGGAACGTTCCTGCCCTGGCTGAGCAATGATGCGCGGTCGAGCACCGCCGTGGTGGGACCGGTGCCCGACCCCACCGAGAGCGCCGCGGAAGGTGCCCCCGACGCTGCGGCGCCCCAGACACCGGCTGATCGCGTGGCAGCCGAGGACACGCGTCTGTCCGCCGTCGCCGCGCTCGGGAGTACCGATCCGGCTCTGATCGACACCTGGAACACCGTCGTGCTGGGCGCGAAGAACGGTCAGCCGACGGGATACTCGCTCGCCGACCTCGTCGCCCTCGGCGCGGCACGCCAGGACGACGCGACGACCTTCACCCTGCTACGCAACGTCGTCGTCCGTTCCGGAGCCGAGCTCGACCTCGTCGCCCCGGGCTCGACGCTGCGGATGACGAGCTCCCCGGCGGGCAGTACGAGCATCGTCGGCTGGGGCGGGCATCTGCTGTTCGGCGGTCTCGAAGGATCGCCGTTGCGCATCACGTCGTGGGACGACTCGAACGCCGCCCCCGACACCGACGAGTCGGACGGCCGAGCGTACGTGCGCGTTCGAGACGGCATCCTGGCCTCGTCGTACACCGACTTCTCGGACCTCGGGTATTGGAGCGGGCGCACCGGGGGGCTCGCCATCACGGGCAGCGGGACGGTGGACGCCGGTGCCCGGCTCGAGAACTCGACGATGACCGGACTCCATTACGGTCTGTTCGCATCGGAGAGCACCGGGGTCGGCGTGTTCGACTCCACGATCACCGACTCGACGCTGACGGGCTTGGAATTCACCAACGGCGGTCACGACTTCCGGGTGGACCGCACCACGGTCCGCGATTCCGGTTCGGACGGCATCTCGCTCTCGCGCCAGTCGCGCGCGCTCACTCTGAGCGACGTGACCGTCGAAGGCGCAGCCGGCTGGGGTGTTCGAGTCGATGGGTCCGCCCTCGCGGACGGGCCGACGACGGGTGGC
Source organism: Microbacterium testaceum (assembly GCF_001476285.1). Taxonomy (GTDB): domain Bacteria; phylum Actinomycetota; class Actinomycetes; order Actinomycetales; family Microbacteriaceae; genus Microbacterium; species Microbacterium testaceum_B. The sequence continues at coordinate 9,093 of NZ_LDRU01000006.1, forward strand.
TACGGGCTGACGCCGTCGACCGGATTCACGCTGACCGACTCGCGCGTCCAGGACAACCGCGACGGCGGCGTGCGCGTGATCTCGACGGATGACACCGAGATCCACCAGTCCACCGTCGACGAGACCCGGACCGCCGTCCTCGTCGAAGGACCCTCCACCGGGCTGTCGGTGACGAACGCCGACCTCTCGTCGAGCGAGCTGCGTGGTCTCGACATCAACGGTCGGATCACGGATGCCAAGGTCTCGGACTCGCGCATCGTCGGACGACGGATCGCCACCGAACTCACGGGCGCCTCGGTCGTGATGAGCGGTAACGATCTGAGCGTGACCACCGGCTCCGCGATCGAGCTGGCAGACGGAGCCCGTGCGGACATCACGGGTAACACGTTCCACGGCGTCGGTCAGGACGCCGTCGCGATGTGGTCCGACTCGCGCACGATGCAGGCCGACAACGACGAGAGCGGCTGGACGTTCCAATGGGCGTGGGTCGGCTGGATGAACGAGCACCCGATGATGTGGATGTGGGCGCTCGTCCTCCTCATCCCCGCGATCGGGCTGCCGGTGCTGTGGAGGCGGCGTCGGGAGCACCAGCGGCTGCGCGAGTTGCTCCGCGAAGCGCTGCTCCGGCACGGCGAGGAGCAGGTCGCCGCGTATCGCGCGCTCCCGGCGGCGGAGACCGTCACCGCGCCCGCCGGTGTGCCTGTACCCGTGGCCGCGATGGCCCCCGCCGCGGCCTCCGCGGAATCGGGCGGCGAGAGCGGCGGCCCGATGCGCGATGCCCCGCACGGCGTTCCCCCGCGTCCGCGGGCGCCACGCGCTCCCGCGACGGCGCGACCGCGGTCGTTTGCGGACCTCCGCACGGGGGCCCTCGAGGGACGGACCTTCGCCTCGCTCCGCGAGTTCGCCATCGCTGCCGTGATCGAGGGAGGGTACTCGGTGCCCACCATCTCGCGGCTGTTCCGGATCCAGCAGTGGCGTCTGCAGCAATGGGTGGACGATGCCCTTCTGATGCACGCACCCCCGGTGAAGGAGCAACGATGAGCGATCACCTCGAAGCGGATGACCGGCTCGACGACGTGCTCCGCGCGCTCGCCGATCGAGTCAGGATGCTTCGGCGCGGTCGAGGGATCTCGCTGAGCGACCTGGCGTTCGAGTCGGGCCTGTCGGAGTCGCGTCTTCGCGGAGTGGAGTCCGGTCGGACGGCCCCGTCGTTGGCGACTCTCCTGGCGCTCGCCGAGACCTTCGAGATCGCCCTCGCCGACCTCTTCGCACACGCGACAGAGGTGCGGGATGACGGAGCGGATGCCGAGCCGCTCAGCCCCTACGTCGTGCCGAGCGAGGTCGTCTGGGGAGGGGAGCTTCCTCCGGCCCCCTGGGTGAGCGCCTCGGGTGGCACGGCCGACGACGCCACCGTGCCGGACGTGGAGCACCGCTCTCCCGCGCCGACGGCCGCTCCGACCGCTCCGCCGTTCGCGCCGACCGAGAAAGTCTGGGGCGGTCCGCTTCCGCCGGCGCCGTGGATGACCCAGGCATCCGTGCAGGCCGACGTCGTTGTCCCTCCGGTCGTCGAGCCGGCATCCGAGCCGCTTCCCCCGGAGCCCGTTCCCGCGCCGGCCGTGCTTGCGCACCGAGCGGCCACGTCCGCTGCCACCCGTGCCCACGACTACGCGCTCGCCCACGGCATGCGGGAGAACTCCGCCTACGTCTTCGCGGCTCCCGGCTCCGCGACGAACGCGGCCCCGCGGACCTTCTCGGATCTGCGGACCGGCGCATTGGCCGGACGGGATTTCCGCTCGCTCCAGGAGTTCGCTGTGGCCTCCGTCGTCGAGGGCGGGTACGCGCTCGCCGACGTCGCGCGGGTCTTCCGCATCCCGTCGTGGCGACTGGACCAGTGGGTGCGGGAGACCGGGCACACCCCGCGCTGACGGATGCGCCCGGCGCCGCCGGGCCTAGAGCGCGCGCAGCTTCTCGAGAAGAGGGGCGGCGATCTCGTCGACGAACCGCTGCTGCTGTTCGTCTCCGACCTGCACGATCGCGATATCGGTGAACCCCGCATCGATGAACGGGCGCACGCTCTCCGCGAGCTCGTCGAGGTCGGGACCGCACGCGATCGAGTCGGCGACATCCTCGGGACGCACGAACTGCGAGGCCCCCGCGAAGCCGGCGGGTGTCGGGAGGTCGGCGTTGACAGCCCACCCTCCGGCGAACCAGCGGAACTGGTCGTGAGCGCGGGCGACAGCGGCATCCCGGTCAGGATCCCAGCTGATCGGGATCTGCCCGATCTTGCGGGACTCGCCCTCGTGGTGCTGGTCCCACCCCTTGACGATGTCCCCGTCGGGCTCGGTCGTGATGAGGTGATCGCCCAGCGGCGCGAAGCGCTCGATCGAGTGCTCGCCCGAGACCGCGACCCCGATCGGGACTCCGCCCTCGGGGGCGTCCCACACGCGGGCCGAATCGACGCGGAAGTACTCGCCGTCGTAGGTCACGAGGTCGCCGGTGTGGAGGGCGCGGATGATCTCGATCGCTTCGACGAGCATGTCCTGGCGGGCGTGCACCGCGGGCCAGCCTTCGCCCACGACGTGCTCGTTGAGGTTCTCGCCGGAGCCCAACCCGAGAGTGAACCGCCCCTCCGAGAGCAGCTGCAGCGTCGCCGCCTTCTGTGCCACGACCGCGGGGTGGTATCGCACCGTCGGGCACGTCACGTATGTCATCAGTTCGACGTCCGAGGTGGCATGCGCGACCGCCCCGAGCACCGTCCAGGCGTAGGGCGCGTGACCCTGGCTGGTGAGCCAGGGGGAGTAATGGTCGCTGGAGACCAGGAAGTCGTAGCCCGCGCGCTCGGCGCCGACGGCGTAATCGATGAGGGCCCGGGGGCCGCTCTGCTCGGTCATGAGGGTGTACCCGAATCGCGTCATGCGGGCCACGGTAGGCCGCACGCGTATCGCGCTCGCCGGGGTTGCGCGTCGGCATCGGATACGGCAACGGGCCCGCGGCGTAAGCCGCGGGCCCGTTGCCGTAGCGTCAATCCTCCGGCGCGTGGATCACCTTCTCGTCGTCGAATGTCGTTCGATCCGCCTTCTGGGCGTCGTTGCGCGTCTTGCGCAGGCTCAGCCAGGTTGCCACCGCCACCGTCGCGGCGATGAACAGCAGCGAGAACCAGATCGGAATCTCCGGCACCCACAGCAGCGGCTCACCGCCGTTGATGAAGGGCACCTCGTTGACGTGGAGGGCGTGGAAGACGAGCTTGACGCCGATGAACGCGAGGATGACGGCCAGGCCCTGTGCCAGGTAGACCAGACGCTCCAGCAGACCGCCGATCAGGAAGTAGAGCTGACGCAGGCCCATCAAGGCGAAGGCGTTGGCGGTGAAGACGATGTACGCCTCCTTCGTCAGACCGTAGATCGCCGGAATCGAGTCGACGGCGAAGACGAGGTCGATGAAGCCGATGGCGATGATCACCAGCAGCATGGGCGTGACGAACCGCTTGCCGTCCTTGCGCACCGTCATCTTGTCGCCGTTGTACTCCTCGCTGACGGGGAGGATGCGCCGCACGAACTGCATGAACTTGCCGTTGGCGGGGTCGCTGTCGCCGTGGGAGAACGCCTGCTTGTAAGCGAGGAAGAGCAGGAGGGCGCCGAAGAGGTAGAAGATCCACGAGAAGTTCTCGATGAGAGCCGCGCCGACGGCGATGAATCCTCCGCGCATGATGAGCGCGATGACGATGCCGATCATCAGCACCTTCTGCTGGTACTTCTTGGGCACCGCGAACCCGGTCATGATGATCAGGAACACGAAGAGGTTGTCGATCGACAGCGCCTTCTCGGTCAGATACCCGGCAAAGTACTCGCCGCCGTACGTCCAGCCCGAGAACACGCCGATGCCGACGCCGAAGAGCAGGGCGAGGCCGATGTAGAACGCGGACCACCGGGCGGATTCGCCGATCGTCGGCTCGTGCGGCTTACGGACGTGAACGAAGAACTCGAACACGAAGAACGCGATCGTCACGGCGATCGTGATGATCCAGATGAGCGGGGTGACGCCCATGGAGGCCTCCAAGGGAAATAGGTGTACGACAAGACACCAAGGTCTCCTCCACCCGGCGAGATGGGCCGACGTCCCGGGTCCACGATGGTGTGGCCGTATTGACGAGAACGTCGCGGTGGGAGTACTCCCCTTGCTGAGCACGATTCTAGCGGACGCACATGACCGCGCGGGGGCTGGACCCCGATCCGTGCGCTGTGCTAGTCGGTGGAGAGGGTCGCCGCGCGGGTGCCGCGCAGGTCGACATGCAGCGCGGCGGAGCCGGCCGTCGGGTCGAGACCGAGGGCGGTCAACGCGTCGAAGCGCGCGTCACCCGCGGGTGCAGTGACGCGGAGGCCGGTGAGCTCCAGCCGGGGAAGGTCCCCCAGGCCCGGATGAGGGCTGTCCTGCCAGTCGATGAGGAAAGGGAGTCCGTCCCACGCGTTGCCGGCGCGTCGGGTCAAGCGCCACGACAGCTGAACGCCGTCCGGGCGCACGCGCCCGAGCGGCTCCACGTCGCCCGGATCGGCGCCGAGGCTGCGCAGGCGTTCGACGGTGGCATCCAGGTCGTCTGGACGAAGGGCGAAGCCTGCGAGGCGCGGGGCGCTGAGGCTGCTGATCCCGAACGTGGGAATCTCGGATGCCGTGCGGACACCGTCGGGGTCGGGTCCGATGATCTCGAGGTAGCGGCGACCGGGCTGGCCGTCGACGGTGAGCGCGATGAGCGCGTTCGCGGTGCCGGTCGTCGTGTGGCGGCCGCCGGGGGCGCCGCGAACTCCGGTGAGGCGTTCGATCTCGTCGATGGCGTCAGCGAGTGAGGGGCCCGCGAAGACGAGATGGTCGAGGTCGGTCGACATGAGGTGCTCCGATCGGTCGCTTCTTCGACTCTGCCGCTCTCCCACCGCTCGCGCATCCGCGACGTCATGCGGCGTCACCGTCCTCGCGTCAGAGCGGTGGGTGAGACCCGCCCGTGACGACGTCGACGAGGGCGCGCATGTCGTCGGCGTCGAAGTCTTCGCGACTGAGCGCTCGGAGGATCACCGCGCCGAGCAGGGCCTCTGCGGCCGCCTCGAGGCGTGCTCCGCTCGTTCCGCCCATCGCCTGCGACAGGCGCTCCATGAGGGGCGCGGCGAGGATGGCCTCGCGCAGGCGTCGCCCGATCTCGGCGTTCTCCGCGGCCGCGGCGACGAACGATCGGAGGAGCCCCTCGCCGTCGGGACTCGCGCGGAGGGCGAACAGGTCGGCCAGCCACGCCGCGAGATCGCCGCGGGCATCGCCCGTGTCGGGGAGATGACGCCGGCCGTCCAGCAGGTGGCCCTCGAGGATCGCCTCGGCGATGACGTCGCCCTTGCTCGACCACCAGCGGTAGATCGTCTGTTTGCCGACCCCCGCCCGCCGAGCGATCCCCTCGATCGCGAGGTGTTCGTATCCGCCCTCGGCGAAGAGTTCCGCCGCCGCCTCGAGGATCGCCAGACGGGCGGCCTCGCTTCGGACGGGGCCACTGCGCGGAAGAGCCATGACACACATTCTGGACGAGACTCAACAGAAAAGACGAGACGGTCCGTGTTATCTTTGCGTCGACTGGTCGGAGCCGACGGTGCTCTCTCGTGCACCGCACGAGAGGAACCCCTTCATGGCTGAACTGCTGCATCGTCTCGGGACCTTCGCGGCCCGCCGCGCATGGACGATGATCGCCGCGTGGGCCGTCATCCTCGGTCTGGTGGTCGGCGGCTTCCTCATCGGCTTCAGGGGCCTCAGCTCGAGCTTCGACATTCCCGGGACGGCATCCGGAGACGTCGTCGCCCACCTCCAGGACGAGCTGCCGGACTTCAGCGGGGCCTCCGGCACGGTCGTGTTCCGCACCGACGACGGAGCGGCTCTCACCGACGCGCAGAAGGGCGAGATCAGCGCGCTCGTGTCGTCGGCGGGTGACCTTCCCGACGTCGCGCGGGTGACCGACCCCTTCTCGACGCAGCAGCAGCTCGACGATCAGCGGCAGCAGGTCGTCGACGGTCGCCAGCAGCTCGCCGACGCTCGCGCGCAGGCGGAATCGGGACAGCAGCAGCTCGACGCGGGGAAGGCGCAGCTCGACGCCGGACAGGAGCAGCTCGACGCCGGGCGCGCAGAGGTCGAGGCTGCGCCCCTGCCTGCCGTGCAGAAGCAGGCCCAGCTCGACGCTCTGAACGAGCAGCAGGCACAGCTGGACCAGCAGCGCGCTGCCCTCGAACAGCAGCAGACGCAGATGACCGACGGGCTCACGCAGATCGCGGCGCAGGAGACGCAGCTCGCCGATGGTGCCGAACTCCTGTCTTTCGCGGATGCCATCCGCCTCGTTTCCGACGACGGTTCGACCGCGATCGTCAATGTGTCGTTCGACAAGCCCCGGCTCGAGCTCCCGGAAGCATCGAAGGAAGCGGTCGTCGAGCACTTCTCGACGAGTGTCTCCGGGGTCGACGTCGCCTTCAACACCGAGATCTCGCAGGGCATCCCCGAGATCTTCGGTGTCGGCGAGGTCATCGGCATCGCGGTCGCCGGTGTCGTCCTGCTCGTCGTCCTCGGTTCCCTCCTCGCCGCCTCGTTCCCGATCGTGACGGCGATCGTGGGGGTCGCGATCGGAGCCATGGCCACCCTGTCGTTCTCGGGTGTCGTGCAGATGGCATCCGTCACGCCTTTCCTCGGCGTGATGCTGGGGCTCGCCGTCGGCATCGACTACGCGCTCTTCATCCTCTACCGCCACCGTCGTCAGCTCCTCCAGGGTGCTGACGTCATCGAGTCGATCGGACTGGCCAACGGTACGGCGGGCAATGCCGTCGTGTTCGCCGGATCGACGGTCATCGTCGCCCTCCTGGCTCTCAACATCACCGGCATCCCCTTCCTCGGACTGATGGGTACCGCCGGTGCCGTCAGCGTGCTCGTGGCCGTCCTGATCGCGGTCTCGCTGACCCCGGCGCTGCTCGGGCTCGCCGGCACGCGGATTCTCAGCAGAAGGGCGCGCGCGAAAGCAGTCGCCGCGCGGGAGAACGGTCAGCCCCGTCGAGTGGCGCCTCTCGATGTCGAGGGGCGCGCCGCCCGCGTCGACACCGCGCCCGTGGCGACGGCCCGCCGCGAGGTGCGGCCGATGTCGACCGTGCGCGCCGTGGTGACCATGGTGGTCGCGATCGCCGCGCTCCTCGTCATCGGCCTTCCCGCGCTGTCGATGCGTCTCGGTCTCCCCGACGGCGGGTCCGAGGCGGAGGACTCCTCCGGCTACAAGGCGTTCACCTGGACCGAGCAGGCCTTCGGCGCGGGATCGAACGCGCCCCTTCTCATCACGGCCGCCCTCCCGGACGGCACCGCCGAAGCCGACGTGCAAAGCCTGCAGCTCCAGGTCGCCCGGGAGCTGTTCGCGCAGGACGACGTCGCCGCGGTCGCGCCGGTCGCCGTCTCGGACGATCGCAGGCTCGCGGCGTTCCAGGTCATCCCGACGGAGGGGCCGAACGCGGTCTCGACCGAGCAGCTCGTCCGCGACCTGCGCGCGCTGCCGCCGGTGAACGGCGACATCGAGCTCGGCGTCGCGGGCGCCGCCGCCATCAACATCGACATCTCCGAAGGCCTGGCCGACGTCCTGCCGGTCTACTTGATCGTCGTCGTGGGCCTGTCGTTCCTCATCATGGTCATGGTGTTCCGCTCGTTGCTCGTGCCTCTCATCGCCACCGGCGGCTTCGTGCTCTCGCTGTTCGCGACCTTCGGCGCCGTCACCGCGGTGTTCCAGTGGGGATGGCTGGGCGACCTCTTCGGGGTGCACAATCCCGGCCCGATCCTGAGCTTCCTGCCCGTGATCCTCGTCGGCATCCTGTTCGGTCTCGCGATGGACTACCAGCTGTTCCTCACGACCGGCATGCGCGAGGCATGGGCACACGGAGCCAAGCCGCGCCTCGCGGTGGCGCAGGGTTTCCGCGCGGGCCGCACGGTCGTGACCGCGGCGGCGATCATCATGATCGCCGTGTTCTCGGGGTTCATCACCTCCGAGGCGGTCATCATCAAATCGTTCGGTCTCGGCCTCGCGCTCGGGGTCCTGCTCGACGCCTTCCTGGTGCGCATGCTGCTCGTCCCGGCGATCATGCACGTGCTCGGTGGAGCCGCGTGGTGGTTGCCGCGGCGGCTCGACCGTGTGATCCCCAACGTCGACGTGGAGGGGTCCGCGCTTGAGCGTCGTCACCCCGCCCATCACGGCTGAGCAGTCCGTCGTCATCGGCGCAAGCCCCCGACGACCGGGGACGACGGGCGTCAGGATGCCGGTGACCACCGATTCCGAGGAGGACGACGATGACCGATCGCGAAGAGACGCAGGACGCCCCCGTCATGGACGGCGCTACGGACGCGGCGCCCGAGGAGAAGAAGGCCGGCGCACAAGAGCAGCGTTCCGCGGATGCCGCCGTGGAGGACGACGATCTCCCGAGTGAGGACCTGCAGGACGACCTGCGGAGCATTCGCGCTTACGGCGAAGACCGCTGACGACCCGCGTGAAGAGCGGCGGCCCTCGTCCGGAGCCAGGTGGGGGAGAGGCTCGACGGACGAGGGTCGTCGCACGCGCCGGTGAAGGGGCGTCATCCGCGCCGGCGATGCCGGGGCTGGGTGAGAAGAACGGTACGCCGATCCGGAGCGTTTGGGACCGGATTCAGCGAACTCGAAGGCGGCGCCGCAGCACCTCACGGAATCGCCACGTGCGGCGGCGGAGCGCATGCCGACGAGCCGCCCGTCGCAGGGTGCGCGCCCACCTGTCGAGGATCGCCCTCTCGTCGTAGAGGCGCGCGCGGGCGATCGCTTCTCGACGCATCCGGCTCAGCGTCGCGTCGTCGAGGTCCGCCGCATGTCGCACGGCGTCGGCCAGTGCGGCCACGTCCCCAGCCGGCACGAGCCAGCCGGTGCGTCCGTCGTCGATCAGCTCGCGGGGGCCGTAGGGCACGTCGTACGCGATGGGCAGACAGCCGGATGCCATCGCCTCGGCCACCACCATCGAGAACGCCTCCGACCTGCTCGTCATCAGCAGCACCGAGGCAGTGGCCAGGGCGGAGACGGCCGCGGGCTGAAAGCCTCGGAAGTGGATGGCGGAGTCCGCGGCGGCGCGCGCCTCGAGGAGCGCGCGGCTCGGACCGTCACCGTAGACGTCGAGCGTGAGACCCGGGTGGTCGCGCCGCGCCACACCCACCGCGTCGACCGCGTCTTCGACCCGCTTGATGGGTGCCAGGCGCGACACGACCACGGCTCCGCGGCGCGGAGAGGCGACGTCGACGTCCGGCGGGATCGTGACGGGATGCGCCACCGCGGACAGGAGGGGGAGGGGTCCCGCATGCCGCCGCGCATCCCGCGCCTGTCGCTCGGTGCAGAACACCACCGCGTCGAACGCACCGAGCCGGCCGAACACCTCGGCGCGGGACGCGCGGATGGCCGTCCCGTCGTCCGTCAGGTGAGAGCCGTGCACGATGTGCAGCACGACGACGTGCGGGCGCCGGTAGTCCGCGGCGAAGCGCGCCATCGCCTTGCTGTCGACGAGGAGGAAAGAGCGCTCGCCGGCGGTCAGGTGGTCCAACCATGAACGGTAGACCTCGCGAACCCCGTTCCACGCGGCTCGCGGCGTGCCGTCCGGGTCGCAGGCGATCACGACGCGTCGCCTCCGGCCCGAAGCGCGGGGGACGTCTCGCCGGTCGCTCACGGCCAGCGTGCCGTCGGCGCGCAGGTGGTCGATCTGCTGCACGGTTCCGTTCGCGTCGACTCGGATGCGACGCCGGGTGAGTCCGCCCGTCGGCTCCTCGACGGCCGACTCCGGCAGGGGATCGAAACCGTCCGCCGCACGAACGCGGCGGCCGGGGAGATCGTTCTCGCGCAACCAGTCCCAAAGATTCGTAACACGAACGCGTCCGGACAGCGCACCGCGACGGGTCAGCTCTGCCGCGACCTCGGCGGCATCCTCGCGATCATCGCAGGTGAGGACGTGGACGGGGACATCGCCTCGTCGGTCGAACAGGCGCGACCGCTGCAGGAGGGCGGCCGTCAGCCCTCCGAAGTCGCGGGGGATCCCCCATGTGAGCACGAACTGCCGTCCGGTGGGGAGTGCGGTCATGCGTCGTCGGCCTGGATGTCGGGGGTCTCCATGCCCGCGACTCTACGTGCTGACCTCGCGGCTCCGCGCGCCGCCGAGGCTCGTCCGCGGCCGATTCGCAACCCGCCGTCCGGGGCAGCGCCGGTGACGCAGGATGGGCGCATGTCGATGCTGCGCAACGGTCTGTGGTGGGTGCGGGACTACGTCTACGCCATCTCCGCGCAGGCGCGCGCCGTGCGGAGGAGGGGTCTCCCGGAAACGCTCACCGAGGGCGAGGGCGTGCCGATCCTCCTCCTCCCGGGCATCTACGAGACATGGAGGTTCCTGGAGCCCCTCGCTCGCGCCCTCCACGACCGCGGCCACCCTGTCCACGTCGTCACCGAACTCGGCGGCAATCGTCGACCTGTCGCAGAGGCGGCCGAGCGCGTCGCCCGTCTCCTGATCGCCCGCGATCTCCGGGACGTGGTCATCGTCGCCCACAGCAAAGGCGGTCTCATCGGCAAGCACGTCATGGCGTTCGACCCCGCGGGAGAGCGCATCCGCGCGATGGTGGCCGTGGCGACCCCCTTCGGCGGCTCGCGCTACAGCCGACTGATGCCGACGCCGTCGCTGCGCGCCTTCCGATCCGGCGACGCGACCATGCGCGCGCTCGCCGCATCGGCGGACACGAACACCCGCATCACCTCGATCTACGGCACTTTCGATCCGCACATCCCCGAGGGGAGCGAACTGGCCGGGGCGAAGAACGTGCGTCTTTCCACGGGAGGTCACTTCCGCGTTCTCGCGGACCCCCGAGTGGTCGCCGAGGTCATCCGCGTCGCCGAGTGAGCTCACCGGCCCCCGACACTGCCTCCACTCATCCCGCCCCCGGAGAAGCCGCCCCCGAAAGATCCGCCCGAGAAGCTCCCGGAGCTGCCGCTCGAGGCGGCGGGAGCGCTCGCCGACTGCAGGGAGCTGAACGTCGAAGCGAAGGCCGCGGTCGAGAAGCCGTGCGACCCGCCGTACCAGCGCAGATCGTCGCCGGTCTCGCGCACGTGCGTGTCCAGCGCCTCCGCCCACTCCTTCTCCACGCCCCAGACCACGGCCCACGGCAGGAGACGCTCGTAGAGGTGCAGCACCTGGGTCGGATCGCCCGCGTCGACCGGTCGACGTTCCGCGCCCTCCGGGCTCTGCAGGACGCGCAGGCGGTCGGCTTCGGCGAGGGCCAGATAGTCGCGCAATCCCCGGAGGTGATCACGGGCCGGGGCTCCGGCATCCGTCACCCGATCCCGGTAGCGGAGGAACACGAAGGTCAGGATGCCGGCCACCACCGTCGCCGGGACGGCGGCGACCTGCCACCAGGCCGTAGAGGTGCCCGCGGCGGCGACGATGAGAGTCGCGATCGCGACGATGAAGGCCCCGATCGAGAGGCCCACGGCCAGCGCCGAGCGGCCGTGCCGGGGTGGTTCCGTCCACCCTCGCCGCCGCAGTTCGGCGGCTGCGGCCTTCGGGAGCGCCTGAAGGGCGATCGCAACGTCCTGGCTCTGAGGGCCGAGTGTCACGCGCGCTCCCGGCTGCGCGTCGGCGCCGAAGACCGCGTTCAGGATGCCACGCCGAAGCGGGGTGGGATCCTCCGCGTCGACGAGTTCGAGGATCAGCTTCTTCGAGTCGACGGGGTCGTCGATGATGCGGAGATGGCCGGCGATCGCGGTGTCGAGGATCGCAGCGGGCACCCCGGCCCGTCCCCGCTGGACGAGTTCGGCGCCCTCGAGGACGTCGACATCGTCCGGAGGGCCGTACTCGGGGACGATCACCCCTCGTCCAGCCGCATCCCGTCCCCGCCGTCGCGCCACGAGAGCCGCAGCGACGCCCGCGGCACCCAGACCGACGGCACCGAGCGAGACGCCGCCGAGGAGCGGAGCGTTGTCGACCGAGAACTGCTCGAGCGGAGTGCGGTACACCTCGCCGGGGACGAACGTGCCCCGGACGAACCCGACGGCGATGGTCATGTTCTCGCCGGGTCCGAGAGCGGTCGCGCGAGCGGACCAGGTCAGGGGTGCGCCGGCCCCTCCCGAGGCGGCGATGTCGCAGCGCGTCGTGGAGCCCCGCGGGCCCTCGTAGCAGGACGCGGCGCCGTCGAGGGCGGCATCCGCCAGTTCGGCGTCCACCGTCAGCCGTGCGGTGACCTCGCCGAACGGCTGGGCGGCGTCCGTGCCGTTGATCCCGCGGTAGAACTCGTCGGCGTCGGTGTCGGCGAACGCGCGGATGGTGTCTCGCTGCGTGTACGAGATGACGTAGGACTGCACTCCCCTCACGTAGGTGTCGTCCCCGGTGAGGACTCGCACCTCCCGTCGGCTCTGCTCGACCTCGTACGGGACCGCCGATCCGCTGCCGTCGGTCACGGAGACGACCTCGGTGTGCAGAGGGACCCCGTCGTAGTCGTCGGGGATGACGCGGATGATCCCCTTGTTCTGGTCCTCGTCGGGGAAGCGCGCGACGATCGTCTCCGTCACCTCCAGCGCCGCGTGTCCGTCCGGACTACGGCTGAGGACCATGTCGGCGTCGAACGAGTCGAAGGTGAAGTCGTCGACATCGGCGCGAGCGAGCGGCGCACCCGCGAACGTCAGGGCGAGGAGCGCGAGGACGAACAGCGCCGAGAGCGCGGCGTGGCGGAGTCGGGGGCTCGGAGCGGCATCCATTCTTCGACGGTAGCGAGGCCGAGCCGGCGGGAACTCCACCGCGAGGAGGATTCAGGGCAGCAGCACGCTCTCGGCCGGATCGTCGGGTGACAGATCCCCGCCCGCCACGGCCAGGACCTCGACGTTCTCGAGCGTGGCCGCGCCCGAGAGGGTCGTGAGGAAAGCGGTGTCGGCGGCGTCGCGGCCGGTGGCGATTCGGACGTACTCGGGACGGGGCGCGAGGCGTGTGGCATCCACGACCTCCCATCGGCCGTCGACGAAGGCCTCGACGACGGCGTGGAAGTCCATCGGGCTCAGGCCGGGAGCGTAGACCGACACGAGTCGCGCGGGAACGCCGACCGCTCTCAGCAGTCCCGCCGTGAGGTGCGCGTAGTCCCGGCAGACGCCCTGCCGGAGAAGCAGCGTGTGAATCGCCGTATCGGTCGGGCCGCTCGAGCCGGGGACGTAGGACAGGTGCGCGGCGACCCAGTCGGGGATGTTCCGCACGCTCTCGGCGGGGGTGGCGCCCCCGAACCACGACAGGGCGGTGGCGGCGAGCTCGTCCGACGGGATGAACCGGCTCGGCCGGAGGTATCGGAGCGGGTCGACGACATCGGATGCCACGGGCTCGGTCGGCCGCTCGACCTCGGCGCGATACCGCACGACGACCTCTCCCTCGGGGAGCGTCGCTCGATGGAGGCGGGTTCCGTGCTCGTCCGCGATCTCTTCCGCGGCGAGTGGACGGCCGTCCACGGTGAACGTGAGTTCTTCGCTCCGCGCCCAGCCTCGCGCGACCGCGAGCGAGAAGACCGCGTCCGTGGCGTGGTCGACGCGCAGGTCGAGGTGGGACTCGACGTGAGTCGTCATGCCGCCACGTCCGGGGTTCCCGACGTGTGAGCCATCGGAGCCGTTGCCGTTCCGACGCCGTCGACGGCGCCACGCATGCGCTCGAGGAACTGGATGACCGCCGCAGCCTCGGTCTCGCTCATGCCATGGGTCGCGAGCATCATCTGCGCGTGCATGTTTCCCAGCACGTGACGCATGTCGCTCTCGGTGTGCGCTGTCACGGCGATGAGGACTTTCCGTCGGTCGCTCGGGTGCGGCTTTCGTTCGAGATGACCGGAGTTCTCGAGACGATCCAGGAGAGCGGTCATCGACGCCGTCGAGATCCCGAGATAGCGAGCGAGATCGATCGGCGTGACGTCGTGGTGCTGGCGGCCCCGTCGGGTGAGGAAGCGGAGGACGAGCATCTCGTTCTCACCCATCGACATCGACGCCTGGGTTCGCCTCCGCATGGACATCTCTGCGGCGCGATAGGCGCGCAGGGCCTCCATCACACGCGCTCCGCGCTCGTCATCGGTGCTGTCGCTGTACCAGTAGGAAGGGGGACTCGCATCGATGCCGGTCATTGACGTCCTCCGAAAATCTGCCTGATATCTCGCTTGCCTATTCGCTAGTCTACCTAGTAAGTTCCTAACCAAGCAACGAGGAGAGGAAACATCATGGCGAAGCTGTTCTACGGAACCACCCCCGAGCCGATCCTGGTCGACGACCGGATGCTCGCCCACGTCAAGGTCGTCGCCGCGACCAAGCTTCGCCGCGGCGAGAGCTTCACCCTCTCCTGGACGCACCGCGCCGACGAGCCCGCCGGGCGATCCACCATCTGGCTCCAGCCCGCGATTCCGCTGCGTTTCGTCTTCGACTCCGAGCAGCCGGAGTCCCTCGACCAGGAGTTGCTCAAGCGCCTCGCGAACGACGCGAACTCCTCTCGTGGCCTCAGCCTCGATGTCACGGTCGACGCCAAGCCGGCCACCACTCCCGCGAAAGCTCCGGCTCGTTCGTCGGCTCAGCGGTCCCTGGTTCGCGCCGCCTGAGGCCCTCTGGCCCTACGCGGGCGGCGGTGGGGCTCCGTCGAGCGGGCGGTCATCCTTCGGCTCTCGCGTTTCTGCTCCCTCCGCGCGCACGCGGATTACACCGAACGCGAAAAGCGCGGACCCGCCCACGATGAACACCAGCTTCACCGAGGCGTGCGCGTCAGCGGGAAGGAACAGCGTCGGCGTCGCGAAGACGAGGGCGGCGAGCGCACTGAGGGCAGCGCCCAGCGGGCGCGATCGACGACTGTCCATCCCGGTCCCTTCGATTGCCCCCAGCCTAGAGCGGGCGTGATCGCATCCGCGTAGCGGGACCATCCAATCGGCGGATCATGCGGTGCTCGCCTCAGCTGCGCTCGTTCTCCGCATCGGCGGTTGTCTCTTCCCTGCCCGACGGAACGGCCGCATCGTCGGCGGTCTCGCCGATGGACTCTTCGTCTCCGAAGTCGGCCCCCGCGGACCCGCCGCGCGGCGCGGCGCGGAGTAGTTCGTTCATCTCGGACATGAAGCTACCGAGCTGCTGCTGCTGCCACCGAAGGTCGCGGGTGCGGTCTTCGGCGTCCCGGAGGACCGATGCCGCGTGCTCGGTGATCTTGTCGGCGATGCGTTGGGCGCGTTCGCGGGAGGTGTCGAGAATCTCTCGGGCCTTCACCTGGGCATCGGCCTCGACCTGCTGCGCCTGAGCGCGGGCGAGGCGTTCGTAATCGTCCGCACGGGCGGAAATCCGACGGGCGTGCTCGAGAGCGGCGGCCACCTGCTCGCTCGCATCGCCGGTGATGCGCTCCGCGTGTGCGACGGCCTGGTTGTGCAGGACGAGGAACTCCTGTTGCGCCTCATCTTGGCGGCGGGTCAGCGACTCCTCGAACTCGAGGACCCGCGCGGTCATCTCGCGCACATCGCGTTCCGCTTTCGCCCGGAGCTCCCCGGTCTCTCGAGACACCATCGAGCGCAGAGCGGCCGCTCCCTTCTCCGCTTCGGTGCGGATCGCGACGGCCTCGCGCTCGGCCTGGGCGACCTTCTCGGCGGCGTGTGCGCCCTCACGCTCGAGACGGGCGGTGTGGGCGGTCGATTCGGTCTCGATACGCAGACGCACCTGATCAGCGTCGTGTTGCGCCTCGGCCCGGAGACGGTCCTGTTCGGCGAGTGCCTCATCGCGAATCGAGGCGGCTTCGTCGTGGGCGCTCGCCAAGAGCCGCTCGGCCTGAGCGACGGCGTTCTGGACGAGGACACCGGCTTGCTCCTCTGCGACACGGAGGATCGCGTCGAAGTGCTCACGGCCCCGTTGCGGATCGTCATCGTCTCGGGACGCGAACTCGTCCGACAGCGCATGCACCTGAGACTCGGCGTCGGCGGCCCGCGCGGAAGCCGCGCGAAGCTGCTCCTGCAGGCTGGCAACCTCTTCCGAGTACCTCCGGGCAGATTCCTCGAGTTCGGCATCGTGCTCGGCACGCTGCTGAGCGAACATCGTTTCGGCGCGGCGCTTGGCATCCTGCGTGTCCTCCGCGGCTCGGCGGACTCGTTCGGCCAGCTGCCGGATCGCCTCGTCAACGGCCTCGCGGTCGTATCCCCGGAAGCCGACGGGGAAGACCGGGTTGCCCTGGACCTCGCCGCTGGTGGACAGCAGCTCGTCGAGGAGGGCATCGGTCCCGGCGACCTCCGTGTCGTCACGTCGGTCGTCTCGGTGGTCGTTCGCGATCTCGCGGTCGTCGGTCACGGGCTGTCCTCTCGCGGTATGGCGTCCCGTCGCGGACGTCGCTTCGATTCAACCCCACGCGGGCGATCGCCCAGGAGAGCTCGGAGCAGGTTCCAAGGGGATGCGCGGCCTCGGCGACCGGGTGCCGTGGTGCGGAGACCGCGCATCCGAGGAGAGCGACCGAATGAGAAAGGGTGCTTGGGGGAGAACCATTCCTGATCGCTCCCGAAGAGAATCGCACGTCGAGGTGCTCGTCCGTCGCGGGAAGAGGCATTCCTCACCCGGTGAATCGCCCGTTGGAAGAGTGCAGAGCCTCACCGTCATCGCCGCGTCCTCGGAGCGAGAGACGGGCAGAGCCGCAACCGCGATGCGGCCCCCCGGCACGCAGGCGTTCGGCAGGCTCTGCCCGCCTGACCAGCATCCGGCCTCCGCACGCATCCCTCGGTGGGGCAGAGCGGAAATCACCCGCGATCCACGGATGAGTCATCCGCGCATCGGTGGTGCGGCTGAGTGCACGGTAATGTTGCGGGGCCACTGACCACGCGCGGAGAGCCGAATGACCCGAACGACGGAGCTGTCCGCGGCGACCGCCGGCGGCGGCCGACTCCGGCGCCCCGCCCTCGTCGCCACGGCGGGTGCGATCGCTGCCTTCGCGAGCGCCGGTCTGATCTGGCTGTGTCGTTCGTGGGATCCGAGTGTCCACTACGTCAGCCAGCTGGGGGCGACCGGGATGTCGACCGCCCCCGTCTTCAACCTGGCGCTTCTGTTGCTGGCGGTCGCCACGGTGCTCGTCGACCGCGCGGTGGTGGGCAGTGCGCGGCCGTACCGGGCGGGGTGGCCCGTCGCCGCGACCCTGGTCGCGTGCGGCCTCTGCTTCGCGCTCGCTTCCGTCGTGACGTGTTCGCCGGGCTGCCCCGTGCCCTTCACCCCCGGCGCGTTGCCGCAGGACCTCGTGCACATCACCTCCGCGGTCACGGGGTTCGTGCTCGCGATCATCGCGATGGCGCAGGTGGCCGCGCTGCGGCGTCGGCCGTGGATGAGAGCCGCGAGCGTGGCCACGCTCGTCGTGGTGGGAGCCACGTCGTTCACCGGCGCCATGATCTCCCTCTTCCGCGGCGACACGGTCCTCGGCGGCAACCTCGAGTTCACCGCTGCCACGCTCGCGATCGCGTGGTTCGGGGTCTTCGGCCTGCAGGTGGCGTCCGACGAGCGCATCTCGGCGTCCTGACCTCAGACCTGGGCCGCGAGGGATCTCACCGGACTCAGCCGGGTCGCGAGGCGCGCAGGCACGATCGAGGCGCTGATCGTGAGAGCCGCCGTCGCTGCCACGATGACGACGATGGTGGATGCCGGGATCGACGGCGCGACGAACACGGGGCCATCGGCGAAACCGGCGGCGTGCGGCATCCATCCGAAAAGGGACTGCGCGCCCGCCCAGCCGTAGACCGTTCCCAAGACGAGGCCGATCACGACCGAGGTGACGACGACGTGCGCGGCTTCCCAGACCACCATCGTTCGGACCTGCCGGACGGACAGCCCGAGAGCGCGAAGGAGGCCGAGCTCACGCTGGCGCTGAAGGATGCCGAGGATCAGCAGGTTCACGACTCCCACCGCGGCGATGACCGCGGACACCCCGACCAGCCCCATCATCACTCCGGTGAAGACGTCGACGGAGAGGGAGAGCTCGGCGGGGATCTCCTCGCCGAGGACGACGTGGAAGAAACGCGTCGAGGTGGCTGACGCGACGGCGAACATGGTCACCAGGGTCACACCCATGACGACGCCGACTGCCATGCGCGCGGACCTCTCCGAATGCCGCAGGGCGTTGCCCGCTGCCATCCGAGCGACCACGCTCCGCCCGAACAGCGCTCCCACCCCACGCAGCGCAGGCGGGAGGAAGAGAGTGGCGCCCAGGATGATCCCGGTGAACGAGAGCGCCCCTCCGACGAAGCTGAACAGGATGCCCGAAGACGACACTCCCCCCACGGCGATACCGACCGCCAGCAGCCCCGTCCCGACGATGGCCAGCGCGGCCGCCGTGACATGACGGCCGCGTCGCGCGACGACCCGCTCACGCGGCGCTTCCACCGCGTTCGAGAGCGCCTGGATGGGGGTGACGACGCCAACCCGCCGCGAACCGACCCATGCGGCTGCCCAGGTGACGAGGATGACGGCGATCGAGGGAGCCGCGAGATCGGCACGGAGAACGGTCCACGGAACGTCCAGCCCCCAGGCATTCGAGGCGAGCCGCAGTCCGACGAGAGAGACGACGAGACCGCCGGTCAACCCCGCCGCCGCACCGAGGCACCCCAGAACGAGACCTTGGCGAGCAAGGACCGTCCGCTCACGTCGAGCGGAGGAGCCGAGCAGTCGCAGAAGCGCGATGCGGCGCGTCCGCCCCGCCACCACGGTGGCGAAGGTGTTCGCGGTGACCACCGCGCCGACGTAGATCGACAGGCCCACCAGGACGGTCGTCGCGATGGTGAGCACGCTCTGCACCCCCTCGACCCCTTCCAGTCCGGGCTGTGTCCGGATGAGGGTGGAGACGTACTCCGTGACCGAGAGGAGGACGACACCGAATGCCGTCGAGATCGCGCCGACCAGCACGGTGGCGCCCATGCCGGGCTCGCGCAACCAGGCCGCAGCGCTCCGGCGGGCGGGGGGAGTGGCGACGGGGGCGGTCATGCTGCAGCCCCTTCCGCGCGGAGCATGAACGACGAGATCTCCTCGGCGGTCTGGCCGGGCTTGTCGGCGACGACGCGACCGTCGGCCACGAAGACGACTCGGTCGGCGCGGCTCGCGGCTACGGCGTCGTGCGTGACCATGGCGATCGACTGACCGAACTCCCGCGCCGCTGTCCGAAGCAGCTGCAGCACTTCGCGCCCGGACCTGCTGTCGAGGTTGCCGGTCGGCTCGTCTGCGAAGACGAGATCGGGGGCCGTGGCGAGAGCGCGGGCGATGGCCACGCGCTGCTGCTGCCCGCCGCTCAACTGGTGCGGGCGATGGTTCATCCGCGCCGACAGTCCGAGCGAGTCGACGAGACTCGCGATCCGTGCCTCCTCGGTCGCCGAGGGGCGCCGAGCGTCGAGGTCGAAGGGCAGCCGGATGTTCTCGGCCGCGGTCAGTGTGGGAACGAGATTGAAGGCCTGGAACACGAAGCCGACGCGCCGTCGCCGCAGGACCGTCAGCTCAGCGTCGGACAGGCCCGTGATCTCCTGCTCGCCGAGCCACGCCCGACCGCTCGAGGGCGCATCGAGGCCCGCCATCACGTGCATGAGGGTGGACTTGCCCGAACCGGACGGTCCCATGACGGCGACGAACTCGCCGCGGCGAACGGTGAGCGAGACTCCGTCGAGCGCGCGAACGGTGTTGGCGCCGTCTCCGAAGGTTTTCGTGAGGTTTTCGACGCGGGCGGCGAAGCCGGCGTCGCTCGGGGAAATGTTCATGGCTCCCACGCTAGAAATCCCCGTGTCGGAGCGCGTCGGCTCGACGGAGGAGTTCGTGGTCGGAACGTCATCCTCGAGAGTGACGGGGCGCGACGGCGGGACGCGAGCCGCTACCGGCGGACCGTTAGCGTTGACGTGTGAATCGACGACTGGCTTGGCGAATCCTCGGATGGGTCGCCCCCGCCGCTGCACTCCTCGTCGTGCTCGCCGTGCTCCGCGGCGCGGGTGTGCCGCTCACCTTTCCCGGTGTCGTCCTCACGCTCCTGTTTCTCGTGCTCGTTCGCGTCGTCGTCGTACGCGCCCGTCGTCGCGCTGATCGCCGTCGCACTGATCGCCGCTGACGCACGGGCGTCGGCGGCGATCAGCGAACGCCGTCACCCCTCGTTCTCGCTCTCGATGAGGCCCCAGGCATGGGCGGCCCGGATGGCGCTGGCCCGGTCGGAGACTCCCAGCTTGCGGTAAAGGCTCTGCAGCTGCGTCTTCACGGTGTTCGGCGACACGACGAGGATGCGCGCGATGTCGACGATGGTCGCCTCGGGCGTCAACTGGGCCAGGACTACCTGCTCTCTCTTGGTGAGATGAGGGACGCTGACGGAGGATGCAAAGAATGAATCGCGAGTCAGGACCTTCTCGCGAGCGCCGCTGGACAGAGCGCTGAGAACCATCGCGCGGTCTTCCGGAGCGACCGCACTCCACGGTGTCCAGAGGTCGTTCCTGATGCTGATCGCCTCCGCGCGTTGCACCGTGCTCCGTTGCGCGGCAGACCCGTTCAACCGGATGTCGGCCACGATGCTGACCACCAGGCTCTCGAGCGAAGCCCGCGGCGAGGACTCCTGATGGATGCCCCACTTCACGCTCATGACATACGCCTCGTGGGCGCGACCCGCGTACAGCTGCGACAGGGCGATGGCCGGAGCCGTCGCCGAAGACAGGCCGAACGGACCCTCGAACAGCGCGAGCGCTTTCCGCGCCTGGCGGAGAGCGATGAGCACCTTCGCGCGAGCCGTGAGCATCTGCGTGGATTGGAAGTGCGAGGGCGGGGTGCTGCGGGCACGGACGCCCCATGACCGCAGCATCCCGAGCGCGTCGGGCGCCGCCCCGGAGAGCAGCAACGCGAGGGCTTGAGTGGCGGCGGCGTAGGGCCACAGCTCGCGCGCCGATGCGGTGGCCGGAACGGACTCGAGAATGGTCCGAGCGCCGAGTGCGTCGCCGCGTTCCAGCGACAACCAGGCGGAGGCCAAGCGAAGGGTCTCCCCCCACGGCGTGTCGAACCATCCGTCCGCTCGAGCGGTCTCGATGCGGGACTCCGCCGCACGCACATCGCCTTCCAGCAGCGCGATGACCGCGAGGACCCCACGCGCGCGCGCCCTCTGGGCAGGCGGTGCCGTTCGCTCGACCTGACCGATCGCCAAGGAAGCATCGCGAAGCTTGCCCATCGCGAAGTGCGTCATGCCGACCTGGTACCAGCCCTCCGTCACGATGTCCGCTCCGAGGTCCTGGCGACGACGAAGCGCGTCGACGAGCAGGGCGGCCGATTCGGTGGCGAGCGCGAAGCGGCCGGCGGCCCGCAGCAGGCTCACCCGGAGAAGGAGTGCCTCGATCCGCCCGTGCGCCGCAGCCTTGGCTTCGGGGAGCTTGCTGAGGGCGCTGATCACGGCGACCGGCGTCTCGGATGACGTCACAGTCTCGGGGTCGAGCGTCAGAAGGGTGTCGACGACGATCGGGTCGGAGCCGCCATGCGAGCGCAGGGCAGAGATCAGTGTCCGGAAGCTCTCGGCATCGCGAGCCCACACCTCGGGCCCGGATGAGCGCAGCACGGAGGCGAGGGTCGACCATTGACCGGCGTCGGCGGCCAGCTGGGCCGCCCGCAGGGGCTCACCCGTCGCGACGAGATGCTCCAGCAGTCGCACGCGCGCTTGTTCGACCTCGGCGGGGCGCCGGGCCTCGATCTCGCGCAGCCACTGCGCTCTCACGGGCTCCGCGAGGACGAGGCGGGTCGAACTCGGCCAGACGAAGCCCGCGTCCTGCAACTCCGACAGCAGCTGCTGGGTCGTCGCGGTGGTGGAGTCGATCCCGATCGCCTCCGCGAGCTCGACGTTGATGAACGGTGCGACGGCGAGCAGGCGCAGGTCGTCGGTGATCGGCGTCGTCAGATGCTGTTCCATGTCACCGGTCAGCGATCGACTCGCATACTCCGCGACGGCTTCTGCCTCGTCCCGGCTACGGAGCGAAAGCCCCTCCAGGCGGAGCCGCGAGCTCACGAGCTGAGCGAGGGCCGGCCACCCGTGTGTGCGTGTCATGACGACGTCGAGAGCCGCATCCGAGATCTCGACGCCGTTGAGCTCGAAGACAAGCCCGAGCTCGGTGCGCGACATCAAGAGATCAGCGGGCGGGAGCACGTGGACATCGAACTCGAGGGTGACCAGGGGGCTCTCGAGACGGGTGACGTGCCGGGTGGCGGCGACGACGCGGAGATCACCGTCGGCGCGGAGGAGATCGAGGATCTGTTCAGACGTCACCCCGTCCTTGTCTGTGAGGTTGTCGACCAGGAGGACGTGCTGCGCAGGCCCCTCCTGGAACGCCACCGAGACCCTTTCGAACCTGTCGGGTGTGATCTGTGCGGCGTCGATCAGCTGGACTCCGATTTCGGGGTCGTCGACGAGAGCGGTGGCGAACTGCCGGAGCAGCGATGTCTTTCCGACCCTGGCGGGGCCGCGAAGAAGCACCACATCGCTGGTCACGGCGTCCTTCAACGTCGTCACCGTGTCGCAACGAGGAGTCCAGAATCGGCTCGCGCGGCGGGAGGCGCGCGTGAGAGAGGGTGAGGTGTCCAGGTCGATCAGCATCGGGTATCTCCAACTCAGTGACCGTCGCCCTCTTCCCTCCGGCCTTGAGGGAGTGGCGGTCCGGTGTTTCGCGTGATGGCGCGCACTGCTGATCATTGGGGGTGATCCGTTCGACTCCCCTCACGCGAGGGGGTCTTTCATCCCCCGCGTCATCCCCTCGTCACCCTCTCCGCATCACACTCTCCGCCCCGTCGGGCGTGGCGCGGCGGTGTTTGTCGGTTCCTCGCCCGGGGCGCTTCCGGTGAGGGGCGTCGAGGGGTGGACCTCGCGTCTGCCTATGCTGCGTCCGGCTCGGCGGCCCGTCGCCGGGCGTGCGAAAGGCGGGATCGAGTGGATATGCAGCGGGTGGTTCGCGTTCTGCGGGCCTACTGGAAGGCGATCGTCGCCCTGACCGTCGCCGGCGGCCTGGTCGGTCTGGGCTGGAGCGCGCTGCAGCCCCGTGTGTATACGGCGGATGCCAGCGGCTACGTGGCCGCGGTGACCTCCGACAATTCCACCGGGGCGGCTCTCGCCGGCGACCAGTTGGCGCTGTCGAAGGTCAAGTCGTTCATCGACATGGGGTACTGGCGCAGTGTCGCAGAGTCCGCCCGGGAGGATCTGGGCCTGACGGACAGTCCGGAATCGCTGGTGCAGCGCATCCAGGTGTCCAACCCGGTCGACACGGTCAACGTGAAGGTCCAGGCCAGCGGGCCGACACCGGAGTCTGCGCGGGACCTGGCGGAGGCGTGGATCCGCGGCATGACCAAGGAGGTGAGTGGCCTGCAATCCCCTGGCTCGGGTGAGGGGGCGGTCCAGTTGATCGCGGGGGATTCCGCCCGTCTCCCGACGTCGCCGTCGTCTCCGAACGTTCGACTCGCCGTGGCTCTCGGAGCCATCGGCGGAGCGGTTCTGGGCATCGTCTTCGCGCTCGTGCGGCGCGCGTTCGACCGGCGCCTGCGCTCGGTCCGCGATATCACGGAGGCGGTCGACGCCTCCGTGATCGGCGTGCTGCCGGTCGAGAAGGAACTGGCATCCGGACGCGCCGTGTTCTCGTTCGACGACATCCGGGACGGGCGGGGCTCCTTCGCACACAAGGAGGCGATGCGCGAGCTCCGCACCAACCTCCAGTACGTCGACGTCGACCACCCCGCGCGGGTCATCGTGATCACGAGCCCGCTCCCGGGCGATGGGAAGTCGACCACCGCGGCGAATCTCGCGGTGAGCATCGCGGCGACCGGCCAGTCCGTGATCCTCATCGACGCGGACATGCGCCGCCCCGTGCTGGGCGGGATCTTCGGCTTCTCGGATGACGTCGGCCTCTCGGATGTGCTGGCCGGACGCGCACGCATCGAGCAGGTGGCTCATCAGGTCGATGAGCATGGTCGCCTCTTCGTCGTCGCGGCCGGTCGTACGCCTCCCAACCCCACGGAGATGGTCGGCTCTCAGCGCATGCAGCAGCTCACCCGGAGGCTCGCGGACGACATGATCGTCGTCATCGACTCTCCTCCCACGCTCGCCGTCGCGGATGCCGCGGTGATCGCGAGCTGGGCGGACGGTGCCGTTCTCGTCGTCACCGCCGGACGCACCACGGACGACATGCTCGTTCGCGCTTCGGAGAACATCGAGAAGACGCGGGGTCGACTGCTCGGCGTCGTCTTGAACCGCATGCCACTCCGAGGCGCGGATTCGAGCTATTACGGAGCGCAATACGGGGGGTACTACGGCTATGACGTGCCCGCGGATCCGCAACGCGCGTGGTGGCGGCGGGGAGGGTTCAGCGGCTCGCGGCGAGCGCGCGATGGCGACATCGAGATCGAGGGCGATCCCGGCCCGCGGCGCCGCTCGGACCTCCCGCCCGACAACGTCAGCGGTCTGCGGACTCTGTCGCAGAAGAGGACCGCTCCCGCGCAGTCAGGTGAACTGGCGGGTGAACAGGGCGCGGCTGTCGCCGCGGCGTCCGGAGCCACACCGGAGGGCGCGGCTGACAATCGTCGCCGTCGTCGCTCGTGATCTCCTCACCGGCATGAAGGAGGGCGCCGATCCCGTATCGGATCGGCGCCCTCCTTCATGCCGTCGTCAGTGCGCCGTCGCCCCGGGAGCGACCACTGCCTTGAGAGTTCGCGCCAGGATGACGATGTCGCCCACCAGCGACCAGTTCTCGACGTAGAACAGATCGAGTCGGATGGCGTCGTCCCACGCGAGTGCCGATCGACCGCTGACTTGCCACAGTCCGCTCATTCCCGGTCGGACGATGAGGCGCCGGCGCGCATCGTCGTCGTAGAACGCGACTTCCGCATCACGCTGTGGGCGGGGCCCGACCAGGCTCATGTGGCCGCGAAGGACGTTGAACAGCTGCGGCAGTTCGTCGAGGGAGTACTTGCGCAGCCACCTTCCGATCGGTGTCACACGCGGGTCGTTCTCGACCTTGAACAGGGGCGTCCCATCTCTTCCCTGTTCGACCAGCAGCTCACGTAGGCGCGCGTCGGCACCGTCGACCATCGAGCGGAACTTGAGCATTCCGAAGTGCGCTCCGCCTTGGCCGACCCGCTGTTGATGGAAGAGGATGCGCCCGGGGCCGGACATCCGCACGAGGGCGGCGACGGTGAGCAGGACGGGCGAGAGGAGCAGGATCAGCGTCGCCGAGCCGACGATGTCGAACGCACGTTTCAGGACTCGTTGCGCGGCGGAGTACTGCGGTGTCTCGATGTGCACGAGAGGAAGACCGGCGACCGGTCGCGTGTGGATGCGCGGTCCCGCCACGTCGACCAGATTGAGGGCGACGATGAGGTGCTCGCGTCCCGGCTCCAGGCCCCATCCGATGCGCCGGATGTCCTGCGGTTCGAGATGTGCGCTGCCGGTGATCAGGACGCTGTCGGCGTCGAGGTCCTCGAGCCGCTCGCGGAGGAGGCGCGCCTGATGCCCGTCCCACCCGCTGCGGAGGGCGTCGTCGCTGAGGGCGTGTACGCCGACGACGACGAAGCCGACCTCTGGTCGACGTCGGAGTTCGGCGGCGACGCGGGAGTTCTCCTGTTGCCCGCCCACCAGGACCACGCGTGTTGTCATCGCGCCATGTCGCCGTCGGCGCACGAGCCATGATCGGCACGCCGTCCGCATGCCGAGCAGGACGGCGGTGCCGACCGGCAGGCTCAGGAGGAAATAGCCGCGCGACAGGTCGACGCCTCCCAAGTAGACCCCGATCGCGATGAGGCCGAACAGCTGTAGCGATGCCCCGATGATCAGTCGATGCTCGGCGATACCGTGTCCGATGACTCGACGATGCCTGCTCCCGCTCAGTGCGAGAGCCACGAGCCACGCTGCGGAGAGCAGAACGGAGACAGCCGTGTAGCTCACGGGCAGTGCGCTGACCTCGATCGGATGAGGTCCCAACCAGAGCAGCTGTGCCCCGAAGACCGCGGCCAGCACGACGACCGTGTCGACGAGGACGAGGAGCCGAGCGTAACGGCGCTCCCACGGCGTTCCCGGAGCACTCCGGGGGAGCGTGAGTGGCGCGGAAGAAGGTGAAGTCAAGGTTGAGGCGGCGAAGTTCATGAATGCTCCACTGACGGTGGCGACGGCCGGGAAGGCGACCGCCGCGGGGTCGGGAGGAATGCGGCGGGCCTCGGAACTGTGCCATTCGCCGGGGGCGCTCTCGACCCGGCCGATCGAACTCGAGGCCGGGTGAAGTCGCTGGTGTCGAGGAACGAGCATGACCGGCCGTGCGAACCCTCGCGGCCTGGCGGCACCGCGGAGGATGTCGACGCTGATCCCCTGAACACTCACCCGGTTCTGGGGATCCTTCACCAGCGCCTCGTCGGCAGACCTGCGAAGGTCGATGATGCGCCCCGGCATGTAAACATGTTCATGTTCGCGTAAACCGCAGATCAAGCTGGGGAGATGAACGATGCGCCGGACCCGTGGAACGACTTCGCCCAGGAGCTGGGAAAGCGACTTCTTCGCGCCCGCGCGACGCGCGGACTCTCCCAAGAGCACGTCGCCCACGCGGCAGGTCTTGCGACCTTCACCTATCGAAAGCTCGAGAAAGGCGAGTCCAACCCGGGGACGCCCGCCAACCCACGTCTGAAGACGCTCGTCGTGCTGGCGGAAGTGCTCGACCTGTCCCTGGACGAGTTGATTCCCGAGAGGCCAGGAGGGGTGGCGCCCGGGCGTTGACCTCGATGTCGGAGGGTCGTGGTTCACTCTCCGTGTGCCCACCGATGATCGGGTCGTCGCGCGGCGACGACTCAGCGAGAGAGGTGTCAGGCATGAACTCAATCCCCGCGGAGCACTCTCCGAAACCGGAGAGGTGTGCTTTCGTGTGGTGCACGACGGAGCACGGTCGGACCGTCCACCCGGACGATGAGACACATCGAAGTGCCGGTGCGGGCTTTCCGGCACGGGTTCGGGAGGGGGTCATCGCCGGCGGTGGCATGGCGACAGACGTCGAAGTGGGTCTGGTCCGTGGCCCCGACGACCGTGAAACCTGGGTCGCCCTCGAGTTCGGTGCTGGACGCATGGTCGCGATCGACACCGAGGCCGCGCGCGTTCTCGGCAGGCTTCTGTGTGAAGATCCTGATATCGCCGCGGCGCTTCGGAACGAGGCTGGGTGAGCGGGGCACGGGGCGGTTGCGTAACGCCTGGAAGCGCGCGGCGTCGCTCTTCCGCGACGCGCGCGCAGATCGTTCGACGTCGGGATGGCCGTGCACTGCTGCGTGCTGATTTCACCCGAGAATTCGTCCTTCCTCAGGAGGGCGACGGCGGCCGCGCGTCGCAAGCGACCTGCGTTTGACTGGGGGAGCGTGGAGCTGCCACGCGGAAGGAGCCCCTCGATGTCCCCGCCCCGTTCCTTGCCCGCGGCCCACGTGATCGTCGTCTGCACGGCGAACGCGATCCGCTCGCCGTTCGTCGAGAACCTCCTACGCCAGCGGCTCGCGGAGAAGGGGGTCGAGAGGGTCGAGCTCGAGAGCGCGGGAACCGCGGCCCGAACGGGGCTCCGCGCTGAGCCGGGTGCACGCAGCCTCGCGCTCGCGATGGGTTTCTCGCTTGAGGAGCATCGGACGCGGCCCTTGGGCGACCGGATGCTCCGCTCGGGGACCGTCGTGCTGTGTGCTGAGCGGGTGCACCGACGGGTGGTTCTGGGGATGCGCCCCGACCTCGTGGCGACGGTCTTCACCGTTCGCGAGTTCGCGCGACTCGCCGGCGCCGCACGCTCGACGAGCGCGGTGGCTACGTGGCCGGCTCTGCTCTCCGCCGTCTCCCGCGCTCGTGTTCTGGATCGTCACGTCGATCGAAGCGAAGACGATATCGTCGACCCGATCGGACAGGGGCATGCGGTGTGGGCCGACTTCGAGAGAAGCGCCACGAGTGCCGTTGATGCGATCGTCGAGGCCACGTCCGACCTGTTCATCCCGAGCGGGACCGGCCACGTTCCCGTTGGACCGATGACGCGCAGAGAGTACCGTGAGTCGACCCGAACCCCACGCTGAACGCCCGCGGATCTGAGAGACCTTCACGCTGCAGGGCTTGTGCTCGCTGCTCCGGTGTCATCGGCGGCGACGAGCCAGCCGGCGGAGGTCGTCATGGCTGTCCGCCGGCAACGAGTGGCCGCACGGCCAACGGGCATGCCCCACGTCGGGCCCGACGCCCGAGCTTCTCCCTCGCGGAGAGGCGGGTGAAGTCAGAGTCGCGCGGCGGGGGTTCGGGTCGGTCCGCCGGCCAGGGACGGCACGCGGCCATCCTCCGTCTCGGCGCGCGCCATCATGCGGCCGAGGCCGATGCCGGCGCCGAGCGAGATGACGATCCACGCGAGCAGGGCGACCAGGAAAATGACGACCATGGGACTTCTCCTTTGGAGTCCGGGTGGTGCAACGACGAGGTGACTACTGCTGCTCACAGTAGTGGCGCCGGGCGTCGAGCAGGCGCATCGGCGCGACGAAAGATCGACGATTCTTCAGCCGCGACCGCCGAATGTCCGTCGCACGATGCGAAGCAGTCCGAGGAAGCCGAACAACCCGATCACCGCACCGAGTACCGCGAAGAGGGTGACGGATCCGCCGAGGACGGGACCCCCGCCGGAGATGATGAGGACGACGGCGATCACCACCGCCGCGATGGAGACGAGAGTCGATGCAGCCTCGGCCGTGACCCGGTTGAGGATGCCGCCGGCATCCTTCCCGTCCTCGGAGCGAAGGGTGACACCGATCGAGCCCTTCTCGATTCCCGTCAGAAGAGCCTCGAGGCGCCGCGGCATCCGCTGGATGCGCGCCATTGAGATCACGGTCGCAGCTTGGAGGTCCGTCGCCAGACGCGTCACGGACAGGGCTCGCCGCAGCAGTGTCGGCATCAACGGCAGTGCGCGCCCCACCATGTCGAAGTCATCGACGATCACGCGCAGGCACCCCTCGAGGGTCGCGAAGCTGCGGAATGCAGACGCGAGCTCACCGGGAAGGGCGATGCGGTGCTGACGGATGACGTCGACCATGCGTGTGAAGATCGACCCCTGGCCGCCGGTCCGCAAGTGCTCGGTCGTGAGGACGATTCCGACATCGTGCCGGAATGCTTCCAGATCGACGTCGTCGGGGGCGTCGACGATGAGGAGAAGCGCGTCGGTGGCCGCCACGTCGTTCTCGCTCAGGGCGGCCAGCAGCAGGGCCGTCATGTGCTCGCGTCGGCTGCGCTCGATGATCCCCACCGCTCCGAAGTCGATGAGTCCCAGGGTGCCGTCGCCCTTCAGAAGGACGTTGCCCGGGTGGAGGTCGGCGTGGAAGACGCCGTACACGAGGATCTGCTCGATGACCGTGGACATGAGCACCTGAGCGAGCCGATCCCGTTGCTCGGGTCCGAGCGCCGCGAGGAGCTCGGCGGAATCGCTCAGTGCGGCGCCGTCGACCAGGTCCATCGTCAGAACCCGCGGTCCGCTCGCGTCGGGAAAGACCCGTGGAACGGAGACGAGGCCTCGGCGATCGGGCTCCGCCCTGTCGATCCGCTCGAGGGTGGAGCGGATCATGTCGGTGTTGCGGGCCTCGATGCGATAGTCGAGCTCCTCCAGGAGCGTCGCGGTGAAGCCCCGCGCGACCGACGCGATGTGAAGGTCTTTCCCCACCCGCGTGCGGGCCTCGGCGCGATGAGCGAGTCTCCCGATGATGTCGGCATCCGCTTCCACCTGCGCACGGGCGGCGGGACGTTGGACTTTCACCACCACTTCGGTCCCGTCGAGCAGCCGTGCTCGGTGGACCTGAGCCACGGAGGCGGCCGCGAGCGGCGCACGATCGACTTCGGCGTAGACCTCGTCGATCGAGGCGCCGAGGTCAGTCTCGATCACCTCGCGCACCGTCTCCCAGGGCAGGGTCGTCGCCTTGGTCTGCAGGGTCGACAGAGCGCTGAGGTATGGCTCGGGGATCAGGTCGCGACGGGTCGAGAGCACCTGGCCGAGCTTGACGAAGCTGACGCCGGCGTCGTTGATTGTCGCGACGATCGCGTTGGCGCGCTCCTCCGCGGTGCTCAGCTCTTGTTCGACCCGTGCGTGACCGCCGTGGAACAGCCACCCCACGCCGTGTCGGGAGGCGATCGCGAGGATCTCGAGGTAGCGGCGGGTGCGCTTGCGTTGCCGCAGTGCGGCCCGAACGAGGTCGACGGGGTTGGGAAGGGGGCGTGTGGGGAAGATCGCCTCGCTCGCCACCAGCGCTGCCACGCCGATCGCGAAGGCCCATGCGATGGCGAGGGCGATCAGGGCGAGCCAGAGTCCCACGTTTCCCGCGGCGTCGGGGGAGGTGCCCGTCTGTCGGAGGGTCCACTCCGCGACGGGCACGCCGACGAAGAAGACCAGCAGCCCGACGACGATGCTGCGCGGCCAGCCGACTGCGGTCCCGAGGATGCGGCGGGCGACGAACCCCACGAGCACCGCCGAAACGATGGCGGCGACGGAGATGAGGAGGCTGACGACCACGGGGTCAGCGTAGCGGCAGCGTCAGGAGATGCGGATATGCCCGCAGCTTGCGCAGGACCAGTGGGCGAAGCTGCGGGAAGAGTTCTCGACCAGCATGGTGAGGCACGACGGGCATCGAGGAGCGAATCCCCGGTCACTGTCGTCGTCTGACGATGTCTGCGGTACGGAGAGGTGAAGTGTCGAGAGCATGCGTGTCCTTCGGGTGGGTATGCATTCTTACATGCGCATGCGAAGGAGGCGGTGTTGTCCACACGGGCCATCCGTGCCGCGCCACAGGACACGCGGTGAAACGCCGGACGCCTCGGCCCATGCCGAGGCGTCCGACGGGAGCGCTGAGATCAGGGGCGACCCATGCCGTGGTATGTCCAGCCGGCGGCGCGCCACGCGGACGCGTCGAGGCAGTTGCGGCCGTCGATCACGATGTGTCCTCGGGTGAGCGTGGCCGCGTGCGCCGGATCGAGCTGATGACGGTACTCGTCCCATTCGGTGACGACGATGACGGCATCCGCGTCCTGGAGCGCCTCGTCGCGGTCGTGCACGTAGGTCAGCTGCGGGTGGATGCGCTGCGCGTTCTCGATCGCCGCGGGGTCCGTCAGAGTGACATCGGCGCCCAGACCGTGCAGGCGAACCGCGACGTCGAGGGCGGGGGAGTCGCGGATGTCGTCGCTGTGCGGCTTGAACGCGGCGCCGAGCACGGTGACCTTCTTCTGGTAGACCGAGCCGCCCAAGGCCTCGCTCGTCAGGTCGACCGCACGGTCGCGTCGACGGAGGTTGATTGCGTCGATCTCGCGGAGGAAGGCGACGGATTCGCCGCGCCCGAGTTCTTCGGCGCGCGCCGAGAAGGCGCGGATGTCCTTCGGCAGGCACCCGCCACCGAAACCGATACCGGCCCCGAGGAAGCGACGACCGATACGGGCGTCGTGCCCGATCGCGTCGGCCAGGGTCGTCACGTCGGCCCCGGTGACCTCGGCGATCTCGGCGATCGCGTTGATGAAGCTGATCTTCGTCGCCAGGAAGGCGTTGGCCGAGACTTTCACGAGCTCGGCGGTGGCGTAGTCCGTGACGATGAACGGCGTACCCTTCGCGATCGAGGGGTGGTAGACCTCGCGGAGGATCTGAGCGGCACGCTCACCCTCGGCGGTCGCGACGCCCTCCGAGAACGGGACGCCGGCCACCAGTCGGTCGGGGTCGATCGTGTCCTGGACGGCCCATCCCTCCCGGAGGAACTCCGGGTTCCACACCAGGGTCGCCCCCGTCTCACTCACCCGCGGGGCGAGCGTCGCGGCGGTGCCGACCGGAACGGTCGACTTCCCGGCCACGAGATCGCCCTCGGACAGGTACGGGAGCAGTCCGTCGACGGCGGCGTTCACGTAGGTGAGGTCGGCCGCGTACCCACCCGCCTGCTGCGGGGTACCCACGCCGATGAAGTGGACCTTGGCCCCCTGCGCGGCGGACATGTCGGTCGTGAAGGAGAGCCGGCCGGAAGCGATGCCTTCGGTCAGGATCTCCTGCAGCCCGGGCTCGAAGAAGGGCGCCTCGCCCTTGCTCAGCGCGGTGATCTTGCGCTCGTCGACGTCGATGCCCACGACCTCATGGCCGATGGATGCCATCGCCGCCGCGTGCACCGCACCCAGGTAACCGCACCCCACTACAGACAAACGCACGATGAAAGCCTTTCAGATTCTTGTCGACGCGACGCGGATGCATCCTGTCGCGGACCCGCGGACACGCGGGGATTTCACGCGGCGGTGTCGCCCGGCGCCAGGGCGGCGCGAGCGGTTTTGCCGAGAATGACGAAGTCGCCGAGGAGCGTCCAGTTCTCAACGTAGGACAGGTCGAGTCGGACGGATTCCTCCCACGAGAGCGACGAGCGGCCGCTGACCTGCCAGAGCCCGGTGATTCCGGGCTTGGCGAGGAACCGGCGGTGGACGTGATCCGCGTACTGGGCCACCTCGGACGGCAGCGGAGGTCGGGGACCCACCAACGACATCGAACCGCCGATCACGTTGAAGAGCTGGGGCAGCTCGTCGAGGCTGAACTTGCGCATCACCCGGCCGATCGGCGTCACGCGCGGGTCGTTCTTCATCTTGAACAGGACCTCGTTGCCGGAGTCGCGTTGTTGCGCGGCGAGATCGTGCAGAAGGTCCTCGGCGTTGACGACCATCGAGCGGAACTTGATCATCGTGAACTCGTTGCCGTGATACCCGACGCGCGTCTGGCGGAAGAACACCGGCCCTGTGCTGGAGAGGCGCACGGCGATGGCGAGGAAGGCGAGGACCGGGCTGAGCAGGATGACGCCCGTCACGCTCGCGACGAGGTCGACGGTCCGCTTGAGGAACACCTGCCCCCGCGAGAAGCGCGGGGTCTCCACGTGGATGAGGGGGAGACCCGCGACCGGTCGGGTGTGCAGGCGCGGACCGGCGATGTCGATGATGCTGGGGGCCAGCACGAGGTGCTGACGCCCGGCTTCCAGACTCCACGAGATCTGCTTCACCTTGTCGGCGGGGAGCTCGTCGGCGCTCGTGACGGCGACGGTATCGGCGCCCGTGACGGACAGAGCCCGTCCGATGTCACCGACGTGACCCATGACGGGGATGGTCGTCCCGGGGATCACGTCGGCGATCTTCCCGTTGGGCACGCACGCCCCGACGACGCGGTAACCGGCACTCGGGGTGCGCGCGAACTCGCGCGCCAGCTGGGTGACGGACGTCAACGATCCGACCAGGAGCACGTTGGCGGAGTACTTGCCCTGCGACCGCTGGACGATGAGCCACTGGCGCCAGAGCCACCGCGTGAAGATGAGGACGGCGATCCCTGCGGGGAGCGAGATGAGCAGGTAACCGCGAGCGACGTCGATCTGCGTCAGGAAGGCGAGGATCGCGACGGCGCCGAACACACGGAAGCTCGAGTCGATGATCCGCACGTATTCCTGGGAGCCGGTGCCGATGACGCGGTCGCTGCGCGAGTCGACGAACGACAACGCCCACATCCAGGCGACGATCAGGATCGCGGAGAAGATCCAGTACGACAGGTCGGTGATGCGACCGTCCTTGTTGGCGGCGACGGCGACGTTGCCGGTACCGAACCAGATCAGCTGGGTGCCGTAGACGACCCAGACCAGCGCGGCGAGGTCGGTGAGGAAGAGATTGCGGCGATAGCGCAGGCGCCAGCGATCTCGCGGGTGTGCGGCCACGGTCGTCGGCGCCGGGGTAACAGGGATCTGCTCATCGGCGTCGGCGATGCCGCCGTAGCTGTCCTGCGACGCCGATGTCGCGTCGACTCTCAGGTCAGACGTCACAGTGCTTAGGCCTTTCCCCCAGGGTGCCTGAAAATTCACTTTCTCCCCGCTGAACGATAACAGGCGGATCTCACCCAGTGAATCACCCTCGGGTGAATGCGATGTTTCGGGAACACGCGCGATCCGGTCACCTTGCTCCCGTCCGGAAGGCGTCTCGGGGTACCGGAAAGCGGTGTCGTTACACTCGGGCAACGGATGATCGCAGGCCCTCGACCGATGCGCCGCGGCCGAAAGGACCATCGATGACGCGTACGCGAACGCGCTCCGCACGCGCGAGAAAACGCCGCCGCGCCGCCCTTCTCGTCGCGGTCGCCGCGGTCGTCGCCGTCGCGGCCGCCGCCATCGCCGTGCCGATCGTGCTCGATCGCCTCGCCGCTTCCGCCCCCACCGCGGTCTCGACGCCGTCCTCGCGGGCCGAGTCGCCGGGCCCGGCTGATTCCCCGACACCGACACCGACTGCGACTCCGACACCGACTCCGACGTCGCCGGTCGCTCAGCCCTGTGCCGGTGGTGACACCCTTCTCACGATCTGGGCGCACCCGGATGACGACATCATCTTCGCCAACCCGACGATCTCGGAGGCGATCGCGGCGGGTGACTGCGTCCGCACCGTCTTCGTCACCGCGGGCGACGCCGGCCGCGGCATGGATTACACCCGAGCGCGAGAGCTCGGCATCCTGCGCGCCTACAACGTCATGCGAGGAGAAGAGGGGCTCTGGGACGAGACCGAGATCACGTTGGACGCGGGGATGCGCGTCGATCGTCTGACGCCGCAGGGAGACCCCCGGGTGTCCGTCCTCTTCGTCCGTCTCCCCGACGGCAACATCACCGACGGAGGCTTCGCGGCGACCGGGTACGCGACGCTGAGCAAACTGCTCGACGGGTCGATCGCCTCGCTCGCTCCCATCGACGGCGGCCCCGCGCTGAGCAGCGCTCAGCTCACCGCGAGTCTCGCGGAGCTCGCCGAGGCGTTCCACCCCTCCCAGACGCTGACCCACATTCCGCGGGGGAGCGCGTTCGCGCCCGGCGATCATCCTGACCACTCGGTCGTCGGCACCCTCGTGCGTGACGCGATCGGACCGACCGCGGACGCCGGCCCGGGGCTGCGCTACTTCGTGGGTTATCCGTCCGAGAATCTGCCCCGCAACATCGAGGGGGCGGCCCTCGACACCAAGGTGGAGATCTACCGGGTCTACACCCAACAGGACGACGTCATCCGTTGCGCCGACCGCGATGGGTGTCTCAAGACGCGCAAGTTCGGCGAGTGGCTCCGGCGGTCCTACCCCAAGACCGAGGCTGAACTGCAGATGCCCTGAGCCCGTGGGTACGGCTCAGTCCCGGAGGCGGAGCAGAGACACCGCGACCTCGTGGCATCCGTCCGGCGTGGGCAGGCCGTAGTCGATCTCGATCACCGAACGCAGATCGGCCGCGAGCTCGTCGGCAGCGGGGTCGGATGCCAGGGCCTCGAGGATCGGCACGATGAGGTCGTCGTATTCGTCGTCGGGCCACCCGTCGCCGATATCGCGGACTCCGATCGGATCCCACTCCCAGAGGACGGCGCGTACGCGCAGAGCAGCGGGCGACAGCGACCGCGGCGGTGAGGACGTCTGCATGGAGGCGAGTGTGGCCGCGCTCCCTCGGTGTGCGCTGAGCGTTGTCGATGGACCGGATGAGTCGCCGTGGATGCCGGACCCCGCCGACCGGGGGGACTCTCGGGCAGTGACAGGGATACCCGGGGTCGCCGCGATAGCGTCGAGACGGAAGACGAAGAACCGAACCGGAGGTCTCACGACCCGACCGGCGCGGTGCAGCAGAAGAGGATGGAACCGCCGTGCGCACTGACGACGATCCCTCGCCCGACACGGCACCCGACGCCCCCGCTGTCGATCGCGCGCGCCGCGCTCGACTGACCCGGCGCGGACTGCTCATCGGCGGGCTGGCCGTCGTCGGACTCGGGGCGGGTGCGCTGGTCTACCGCAACGTCCGCCGGAGCTCCGGCCCCGTCGGCACCTGGGTCTCGCTCGCGCCGATCCTGCCGGCATCCCTTCCCTCCCCGTTGCCGCCCTCTCCGGCTGTGCAGGCTGCCGGCACCGACACCGCGATGGCGATCTGGGCCCACGCCGACGACGACATCATCTTCGCCAATCCGGCGCTGTCGGAGGAGATCGCCGCGGGACGTACGGTTCGTGCCGTGTTCGTCACGGCGGGCGACGCGGGCAAGGGCCTCGAGTACGCGGAGCAGCGAGAAGCCGGCATCCGTGCCGCATACGACGAGATGCGCGGCAGCACAGCGCCCTGGCAGGAGGAGAAGCTGACGCTCCTCTCGGGCGCACAGGTCACGCGGTTCACCCCCTCGGACGAGCCGCGTCTTTCGCTCACGATGATGCGGCTTCCGGATGGAGGTCTGGATGCCGAGGGCTTCGTCGCGACGGGCAACGTGTGCCTGACGCGGCTCATCAACGGGTCGGCGGCGACGCTGACATCGGTTGACGGCTCGACCGTCTACGACCGTGCGCGCCTGTCGGCGACGATCGTCGAGCTCCTCGGGGCTGCCCAGCCGAGCCACGTGACCACGAACATCCCGCACGAGAGCGCGTTCGCGCGCGGCGATCACCCCGACCACTCGGCCGTGGGCTCGCTCGTGCGAGCCCTCGCTCCGGAAGCGGGCATCGGGCCGGAAGCGATGTCGTACTACGTGGGGTACCCCTCGCAGAACGAGCCCACCAACGTCGACGGCGCGGTTCTCGACACGAAGGTGCGGATCTACGAGACGTACGCCGCGGACGACCCTGTCGTGAC
Source organism: Microbacterium testaceum (assembly GCF_001476285.1). Classification (GTDB taxonomy): domain Bacteria; phylum Actinomycetota; class Actinomycetes; order Actinomycetales; family Microbacteriaceae; genus Microbacterium; species Microbacterium testaceum_B. Next base: position 45,723 of record NZ_LDRU01000006.1, read on the forward strand.
CTGCGCCGATGCTGCCGCGTGCCTCTCTCAGCCGGGGTTCGGGGCGTGGTTGCGCCGGTCGTACCCGAAGGGCGAGTCCGAGCTCCGCTTGAGCTGAGGGCACGGCCGTCGGCGGCGGCAGCGGCGTCAGTGCTCGCTGTCGCGCCGCGGAATCGTGACGCGCAGTCGGTAGCCTCCGCCGCTGCGCGCCGCGGCGTCGAGGTGGCCGCCGAGCAGCTCGGCGCGCTCGCGGAGACCGAGCAGGCCCGTCCCGCTCGAGGGGAGGTGTATGCCGCGCTCGGTCGCGGCGTCGTTCTCGATGACGATGTCGATCGCGGCGGTGTCGGCGGTCGCCGTGACCTGGACGCGCGCTCCGGGCGCGTGCTTGCGGGCGTTCGTCAGGCCTTCCTGGACAGTGCGGTAGACCGCGCGTTGGAGGGGAGGCGCGAGATCGGTGGGGAGGGAGATGTCCAGCTCCGCCTCGAGACCGCTCTCGCGCACGAGTCGGGGGAGATCGTCGACCGTGGGCTGCGGTTCGGCGGAGTCGGTGTGCGCCCCGTCGGCGCGGAGTACTCCCACCATCTGCCGGAGCTCATCGAGCGTCCGCACCGCGAGGGAGCGGATGACCCCGGCGATCCGTCGTGACTCGGGGTCGGGAGAAGAGACCTGAAGGGCTCCGGCCTGGACGGCGACGAGGCTGGCCTGATGAGAGACGACGTCGTGCATCTCGCGTGAGATGCGGACGCGCTCGCGCCGCAGGACGTCCTGTCTCTCCCGCGCGCGCTCCGTTTCGCGCGCGAGCGACAACTCCGCGACGCGGTCGGAGAGCTCGCGGTGCGTGCGGACGAGTGCGCCGAGGGCGATGGGCGTCGCGGCATACATCAGGGCGTAGAGCAACGCCGGTGCGAGGAAGTCCATCGCGGGCAGCTGCCAGTCGGGCAGAAGGAAGCAGCCGAAGGTCACCGCTCCCGCAACGACCAGCAGAGGGATGCAACGGGTCCGCACCGCGACCGAGTACAGGGCGATCGGGGCGGCGATCGTCATGGAATCCACGACGAGGCCCGGAAGCACGAGTGCGAACGACACCCAGGGCAGGCGGCGGCGCACGAGGAGCCCGGCCACCGCGATGAGAGCGAGAGCGGTCTCGATCGTCGACCACGAGGGGATCGAGACGGCGACATCGACGAAGGCCGCCGCAGCGAGCGTGAGGTCGACGACGACGGCGAAGCCGCGCGTTCCGCTGAGTCGTTCGACGGCCCGCGGGACGAGGCGCGTCATGCGCGGCGCCGACGGGGGCGTGCCCGCTCCGAGATGAGAGCCGCTTCGAGCCGCGTCGACACGGACAACTTCGACAGGATCGCGCTGACGTGGTCCTTCACGGTCGCGCCGCTGAGGTGCAGTCTTCGGCCGATCTCGGCGTTGGATTCGCCCGTGGGGAGGCAGGCCAGGACGTCGCGCTCGCGATCCGTCAGGAGGGCGATCCGCCGCACGGCGTCGTGGTCGGGCGCGCCGGTGTAGCCGTCGACCAGGGTGCGCGAGACCTGCGGCGACAGCACCACTCCGCCGGCGGCGAGCGTGCGCACCATGGCCGCGAGGTTCTCCGGCGCGGTGTCTTTGACGAGGAATCCCGCAGCGCCGTCGTGCAGCGCGCGAGCGATGTACTCGTCCGTGTCGAAGGTGGTGAGGATGCCGATGACCGGGCGGTGGGTGTCGTGTCGCAGGTCGCCGAGGATGTCGAGGCCGCTGCGCTCCGGCATCCGGATGTCCAGCAGGACGACGTCCGGGCGTTCGCGGCGGATGGTGTCGACCGCGACTCCTCCGTCCACGGCGGCGACGACCTGGATGTCGGGTGCGGCGCCCAGGATCAGCTCGAAACCGGAGCGGACGAGGGCTTCATCATCGACGACTACGACCCGGATCACGACTCACACCCTACGACGCCCGCAGGGCGACGCGAAGGGCGCGGGAAGGGCGGGGGTGGCGGTGACGCGCCCCCGCCCCTGGTCATCAGTCGTCCGAGACGGTGACGGTGACGTCGATGTTGCCGCGCGTGGCGTTGGAGTAGGGGCACACCTGGTGTGCCGCGTCGGCGAGCTGCTGGGCGAGCTCGTGCTCGATGCCCGGGAGCACGACCTCGAGGAGGACGGCGAGCTGGTAGCCGCCCTGACCGTTGGGTCCGATCTGCACGCGGCCGCCGACCGAGGAGTCCTCGATCTTGACCTTCTGTGCGCGCGCGACGGAGTGCAGGGCGCTGTGGAAGCAGGCCGCGTATCCCGCGGCGAAGAGCTGCTCGGGGTTGGTGCCCTGGCCGGATCCGCCGAGCTCCTTGGGTGGCGCGACCTCGAGGTCGATGTACTCGCCGGCCGAGACGTGGCCGAGGCGGCCCTGACCGGTGGACAGCGCTTCCGCGGTGTAGAGAACGTCCATGAATGTGTTCCTTTCTGGGGACGAGGGGGATGTCGAGCGGATCAGGAGGCGGCGCGCGTCGCGCGTTCGGCGGCGACAGCGTCATCCGGGTGGTCGCGCAGCTCACGCATCGCGGCCGTCAGCTGGTGGAGCGCATCGATGAGGTCTCGTGCGCTGTCGGCGTCGGGAAGTCCCGAGCCCTGCGCGATGCACCGCGGCACGTGCGCGAGTTCGGTGCGCAGCTCGTGACCTCTCGGCGTGAGGGAGACGGTGACCACGCGCTCGTCGCGTCCGTCACGGGTTCTTGTCACGTACCCGGCCGCCTGCAGGCGCGCGAGCATCGGCGACAGCGTTCCCGAGTCGAGCTGAAGCGCCTCGCCCAGGCTGCCGACGGTCTGGTCGCCGTCGTTCCAGAGCGTTACGAGCGCGATGTACTGCGGGTACGTCAGGTTCCAGGGCTCGAGCAAAGCCCGGTAGGCCTGGGTCGTCGTGCGGTTCGCGGCGTACAGCGCGAAGCAGACGAGGGCATCAACAGCGGGCATGAGAAAAGGATTGCACACAATTGAGTTGTGCACAACCAAACCCCTCGACCCTCACTCGGTCGAAGGCACGACGCTCCCGTCCGCGAGCGAGATGGTGATGTCCGCACCCGCGTCGAAGGACACCTTCCACACCGGCTCGCCGCTGGTGCGGTCGATCTCGACCTCGTCGATGCCGCCGCCGCGATGGGCCGCCACGGCGGTTCGTACGGCATCCGCCATCGTCGTCCCCGCGTTCTCGAGCGCGTCCCGATCCTCGGTGTCGACGGTGTCCGCGTCCCTCCGCGAAAGGACCTCGCCTCCGTCGGCGCTGATCCGCAGATCCGCGGCTCGACCGTTCGTGACGACCTGGACCTCCCACGTGCCGTCGTCCTCGCGGTCGAGATCGAAGGCGCGTCCGCCCGCGTCGGATTCGGCGCGGACGACGGCCGAGACGACCGTCTCCGAGCTGCCGGAGCTCGTCGCGGGGGAGGTGCAGCTCGTCAGGCCGAGAGCGAGAGGCGCGGCCGCGAGGATCGCGAACGGGAGACGAAGAGATGCCATGCCGGGAGGTTAGTGACGGACTCTCCGCACACGTTCGCCGTTGCGCTCGCGGGCAAGTTCGTGTTCGTGTGCTTCGTGTTCATGTGCGGAGGTACCAACTCGTCGGCATCACGTCAACCGTCCCCTTCCGTCCAGATTCGGATCGAACGATGTGGTCATGAGCGAGATCACTGCACACCACGGACTCTTGACCGATATCGACCTTCACGTCGACGACACCGGTGGCGCGGGTCGCCCCGTCGTCCTCATCCACGGCTGGCCCCTGTCGGGGGAGTCCTGGGCGCACCAGGTTCCGGCGCTCGAGGAGGCCGGCTACCGCGTCGTGTCCTACGACCGTCGCGGCTTCGGCCGCAGCGACAAGCCCCGCACGGGGTACGACTACGACACCTTCTCGGACGACCTCGAGGCGGTTCTGGCCGCGCTGGATCTCCGCGACGCGACTCTCGTCGGGTTCTCGATGGGAGGCGGCGAGGTCGCCCGCTATCTCACCCGGCACGGTTCCGACCGCGTGCACAGCGTCGTCTTCGCCGCGGCGGTACCGCCGTATCTCGCGAAGACCGACGACAACCCGGAGGGCCCGCTCGACGAGGAGACCGCCGACGGCATGAAGCAGGGGCTGAAGGACGACGAGAAGGCGTTCTACCACCAGTTCACCACCGACTTCTTCTCTGTCGACGGCACGCTCGCCGTGTCCGAGGCGGACCGCGCCGAGGCGGAGCGGCTCGCGAATCAGGCCGACCACCACGCAGCGCTCAAGGCGATGGAGGCGTTCGCCACCACGGACTTCCGCGATGACCTGCCCAACGTCACCGTGCCCACGCTCGTCATCCATGGCGACAGCGATGCCACCGTGCCCTTCGAGGGCTCGGGTGCGCGTACGCACGCGGCCATCCCGGGTAGTGAGCTCCACGTCGTGGCCGGCGCTCCGCACGGCGTCAATGTCAGCCACGTCGAAGAGTTCAACCGGGTTCTCCTGGACTTTCTGCAGCGCTGATCCTCGCGCGGCCGGGTGCGAGCCCGGCCGCGCGGGTGAGTCCCGCGGTTCGGTCGGGTGAAGCGATAGACGGGCGCCACGCGTGACGCCCCGTCACCGTCGGACGCCCCCGGGATGCCGTGGGATCACACCTCTACGGTGACGCTCATGAGCGTCCGCGATGCCCCACCCGGCGACGTCACCCCGATGCGGCGACGACGACGCCGTCGTCCCCACCGCCCGTGGCGCGAGGGCGG